>JAEZLY010000095.1 GCA_023414985.1 Bacillota bacterium
TGCTTCCAGAGTATACGACAGTGAGGAGATGGTTAATCTCGTAGATTCTTCTTTGGAATTTTGGTTGACCTCAGGCAGATATACAGACCTGTTTGAAGATAAATTTGCAGAATATTTAAATGTGAAATATTGCTCTTTGGTAAATTCGGGATCATCAGCAAACTTAATTGCTTTTATGGCTCTGACCTCTCCTTTATTAAAGGATCGTGCAATCAAAAGAGGAGATGAAGTAATTACGGTTGCCTGCGGCTTTCCGACCACAATCACTCCTTATATACAGTATGGAGCTGTACCGGTGTTCGTAGATGTTACAATCGGACAGTATAATATCGATATTAATCAGCTGGAACTGGCTGTTTCTGATAAAACCAAGGCAGTTATGATAGCTCATACCCTGGGTAATCCTTTTGATTTACAAGCTGTAAAAGCATTTTGTGATAAACATAACCTCTGGTTGGTGGAAGACAATTGTGATGCACTCGGATCGACCTATACTATTGATGGAATAGAAAAACTAACCGGTACCATCGGAGATATCGGAACCTCAAGCTTCTATCCTCCTCATCATATGACTATGGGAGAAGGCGGTGCAGTTTATACGAATAATGCACTTCTGCATAAAATCATCCGTTCATTCCGTGACTGGGGAAGAGACTGTGTCTGTCCATCCGGAACCGATAACCTTTGCGGTCATCGTTTTGATAAGCAATACGGTGAATTGCCATTGGGATATGATCATAAATATGTTTATTCCCATTTCGGTTACAATTTAAAAGCAACCGATATGCAGGCAGCTGTGGGATGTGCTCAATTAGAGAAATTCCCTTCCTTTGTAGCGCGGAGAAGACATAATTTTGACCGATTAAAAGCAGCTTTATCGGGTCTTCAGGACAAATTAATCCTGCCGGAGCCTTGTGCTAATTCTAATCCCAGCTGGTTTGGATTTCTTATCACCTGTAAGGAAAATGTTGATAAGAACAGTGTGGTTCAATATATTGAATCCAAAGGCGTTCAGACCAGAATGCTCTTTGCGGGTAATATTGTGAAACAGCCATGCTTTGATGAGATGAGAAAAGAAAATACAGGTTTCCGAGTGGTAGGAGATTTAGCGAATACTGATCGTATCATGAAGGATACCTTCTGGGTAGGTGTTTATCCCGGCATGACTGATGAGAAGATTGATTATATGGCGAAGATCATTACAGAAGCAGTAAATAGGTAGAATTAATGAAACAGGCTTCGGTTTGAAGCCTGTTTTAAACACGTGATAGAGTGGAATATACAATAGGTAAAGTGAGGATGTCGAACGTGAAGAAAATCAGTATTATGATTCCCTGCTATAATGAGGAAGAGAATGTTGTTCCGATCAGTGAAGCAGTAATTAAGATTATTACCCAAGAACTTCCGGAATATGATTATGAGCTGCTGTTTATTGACAACTGCTCGAAAGATAAAACAAGATCATTACTAACTTATCTCTGTGAGAACAACAAGAAAATCAAGGCTATTTTCAACACGAAAAACTTTGGACAGTTTAATTCACCATACTATGGTATCACACAGACGACAGGTGACTGTACGATAGCAATGTGTGCGGATTTCCAGGATCCTGTTGAAATGATCCCCAAGCTTGTACATGAATGGGAACAGGGATATAAAATTGTTTGTTGTATCAAGACCACGAGCAAAGAAAATAAGTTAATGTACTTTCTGAGAAGTATCTATTATAGATTGATAAAGAAGATGTCCGATATTGAAATGATTGAACATTTTACCGGATTTGGACTTTATGATAAAAGCTTTGTCAAGGTTTTGAAAGATTTGGATGATCCGACTCCTTTCATTCGAGGTGTAGTAGCAGAATTAGGTCCGCAGAGAAAAGATATTCCTTATGAGCAAGCGAAAAGACGCGCCGGGAAGACCAGTAATAACTGGTATAGGCTTTATGATGCTGCAATGCTAAGCTTTACATCCTATACGAAGATTGGATTAAGAATAGCAACCATCATCGGTTTCCTTATGTCAGCGTGCAGTATGCTTGTGGCAATCGTATACTTAATTATTAAGTTATCGAATTGGTATGCGATTCCTATGGGAATTGCCCCGATCATCATTGGAATCTTCCTTATGGGATCACTTCAGCTGTTCTTTATCGGCCTCGTTGGTGAGTATATCATGAGCATCAATACGAGAGTCATGAACCGTCCTTTGGTTATTGAGGAAAAACGTTTGAACTTTGAAGATTCCGATGGAGATAACTAGATATATGAAACTATACTTTGGAAAATATACGAAAGACGACATAAAGAAGTTATTGATACAATTTATCAAGTTTGGGATTGTCGGGGTATCGAATACAGTAATTTCATTAATCGTTTATTACATATGCATTTTTATTGGTATGCATTATATGATAGCAAATGTACTATCGTTTGTGATCAGTGTTTTAAATGCATATTATTGGAACAAAAAATATGTGTTTAAGAAAAATGATATTTCACAGAAAAAAACAGTGGTGCAATCTATCATCAAGGTTTTTACATCCTATGGAGCTACTTTTTTGCTAGGAACAGGCTTACTGATCCTGTGGGTTGATTTTTTAAATATATCTGAATTAATTGCACCTCTGATTAATTTATGTATTACCATCCCATTGAATTTTATATTAAACAAGTTCTGGGCATTTCGGTAAAATAATTATATTCGTATTTTAGGGGGAAAAAATGGATTCAAGAAAAAAATTAAGAACGATTATTATAATTACAACGATCGGGATAGGGGTATTCTTCTTTTTTTCTTATCTTATTAGAAGATATTTGGGATTAGAGTATCCATATGGAGATTTTTTGTTTTATCGCTATGATTTGTTTATGGATTTTTTTAATGTTAATTATATGGCTTCTGACTTGAATCCTTATCTGGAAGGTAACTCCTCTTATCCGCCCTTCATTCTACTGATAGCGAAAGTGTTTTCTAACTTTGGCGCATACAGACAAATTGCAGCTCATTTAGTCCGTACCTCGACGATTGGTATGTTAACCTACTTATCGTTTTTTGCCGTCTTTACCTTTTTACTATATATCGTTATTGTAAAAGTACTCAGAAAGATCGATGGATTATCTAAGGTTGAAGTGTATCTTTACTCGGGGCTATTATTAATAAATGCCCCATTTATTTTCATGGCTGACAGAGGTAATTATTTGATCATAGCATTGTTATTTTATTGTATGTATTTTCTGCTTTATGATAAACGTAGAAATATGGCAAGTGCTATGTTAGGGGTTTCCGCGTCAATAAAGATATATCCTGCGTTAGCTATGGTATTTTATCTGTTTGAAAAGAAGTATAAAGAATTTATTATTTCATTAAGTACTTTTCTTGGGTTATCTTTTATTTCAATCTGCTTTTTCAGAGGTGGCTTATGGAATAATATATTAACTTTTATTAAGAATGTATTTGGCTTTGGTAAAGGATATGAAGATCAATATATGAATGTATATTTTAGTACGGGATTAAATTCCCTGCTAAAAGCACCATTTGTCATATTAAATAACGGTATTATCCCTCGAGGTTTTAATATAACACTTATTTTCCTGATACTTTGTATCATTATCCTTTCTATAAGTTTGATTTTTGTATATAAGGAAAAGATTATCTGGAAGAGAGCACTGATTATTACGATATTGATTATTTTGCTTTCCCCTATCTCCTCATATTATAATTTGACGTTACTTTTGGCTCCGGTATTATTATTTATTTTAGATAAGAATGAGGGTAAAAACGATAAAATATATGCATGCTTAATGGGAGTATTACTCATCCCTAAGGCGTACATATATTTTGTAGGAATTCCTGAATGTATCAGTATAGAAGTGTTTTTGAACCCATTATTGTTATTGGGTATTTTAGGTTATTATTTTTACGAGAACAAGGATTATGTTAGTGATTTTAAAATTTATATCTTCTTTACTAAGCTATTTAAGAATGTAGCAGGTCTATTTAAAAAGTTAAAAGAAAAAATTGTATTTAAAAGATGGGATTATGAAACATTTCTTTCTTTGGGATTTTTACTCATCATATATCTGATTTTTAATTTATTGTTATTTAACAAATATTTTCCTCCTACGGAAGGATGGTTTCAGGATTATAATAATTATATCAATGATGGACAAGTACCATATCGTGATTTCTATATGTTTATTCCACCGGGCTTTCCTTATTTAATGGCACTGATTGGAAAGCTGACAAACAATGTATTTATTGCTTTTAGACTATATGGAATAGCAGAACGTCTTGTACTTATTACGTTAGTATATTTTATCATTCGAAGACTTTATTCAAATCGCATTACATTTATTTCAGTTTTAACGGCTGGAATAATTTATATATCAAATATTCAGGATGTTTTTTACGGTTATTATCAAAGTGGCTTGCTATGCGGAGTAATTATAATTTATTTCGCTATAAAACTATATGAAAATATAGATGTTAAGCCGCTGCGATATAGTATTCTGATGGGTATATCTATCGGAATTACATTTTTGTTTAAGCATACCACAGGAGCTATATTGTCCTCAACGATCTCATTGGGGATTATCTTAATTACATGGAAAAAGGATTGGAGACAAAATCTTAAAACGGGTATTAAATATATCTTTATCGCATTTATCAGCTCAATGCTAATGATTGGATCTACTGCGCTGATATTCGGATATATAGGAGCTTTACAACCCTTTATTGAGCAGGTATTCCTTGGAGCATCTTCGAAGGGTAGTTTGTTTACTGTATTTTTTTCATTCATTCCAAGAATGATCAATAATGACAGTTTACTTTTGTTATCAATCGTTATTGGTATATTTTTATTAAGTATGCTTCGTAATAAACGTAAATCCAATATTGATATT
This sequence comes from Bacillota bacterium, assembly GCA_023414985.1. Taxonomy (GTDB): domain Bacteria; phylum Bacillota; class Clostridia; order Lachnospirales; family Lachnospiraceae; genus Mobilitalea. The sequence continues at coordinate 4,905 of JAEZLY010000095.1, forward strand.
GTATACAAAATACTCATATTAATTGGCTTATTAGCCCTCGCAGGTATTTTCTTTAAAATATTTTTTATGCCTTTATTTGATATTCGTATCATAAATGCGATGGGTACGAAAGCAATATTATATTTTGGTGTAATTTTGCTGTTATTGATCTATATTCATTGCAATGTTAAATTAAGCAGTAAAGGAAGCGGCATACTTTATTATGGTTGTCTGGCCTTATTTTTAATATCTATCTTATTATATATTTCGAAGCACTGTATTGAATATGCTGATTTTTCTTTATTGAGGGCAAACAGACAAAACCTGATTTATGCATTGTTTTTTGCTGAATTCATTTATATGCTTTATCTGTTATATGATATACTTATCCATAAGAATTCAAAAAATAAAGTAAAATTAATCATCGTAATTGCAGCCTGGACAATTATGTATATTCACGGCATGTCAAATATAGTGGAAGATCACGGAACATTGTTAGCATTTTCGTTATTTATTGGAGAATTCCTAAACCATAATACTTCAGCAAATAAAATAAAAAATGTTACGATATACGTTTTCTGTCTGCTTATGTTCATCGGTACATTTATTCAAAGAAACAACCTTACTTATCATTGGTGGGGTGTAAATTTATCCCCGACAACTTATCAAGCGTTGTATACTTTTGATGATCCGAAATTGATAGGAATGTATTCGGACCATGATATAACATCAGATCTTAATGATATATATCATATTGTAATGAATAATAAAGTTGATGGGGACACCATGTATACCTTCCCTCATATTAATTATTTTAGTGGTTCTTATGGCTTGAAATCACCGACATTTGCCAAGGTTCATTATTTTGATGTGTGTGCTGATTATATAGCTATTTCTGATGCAAAAATACTAAAAGAAAATCCTCCGACCTTCATCATATGGCAAGAGCTTCCGGAAGATGTATGGGCTTTACATGAGGAAGTATTTAGAAGTGGCGAAAGATCGGGACAAAGGGATATTCAGGACGCTAAAAACTACTTAATTAACAGTAACAAGTATATCTTGTTAGGAAGCTATGATTTGAGTGGAGCTGACCCGATTTATGTATGGGGACTGAAGGATGGAAGAACATGGGTGGATGAAACCGGCAAACCATATCTGCACACTAAATAAATGAGGTAAATAATTCACATTTTATGTTATGCTGTTTCTAACAAAAGTTTGAAATAGGGATTAGCAGGTTCCTAATATTCGTATTAAGAAAAATAATTAATATGTTCACAAAAGTGAAAATAATTAAAGGAGAGGGCATAACAAATGACAAAGAGGAATCGCGTAGATTTTATTAATTTTATTCGTGTAGTTGCCACAATTATGGTTTTTATGTTGCATACTACAATCATGCAGGGAAAAACATGGCCTGCGGGAGAAATTTGGAAATCAGGTTCCTGGACTTTTATTTTTATGACTCCCGCATGGGCGGGTGTATGGATTTTATTCATAATATCTGGTTATTTGGCTGGAAAAGGATTTGCTTCCGGAAGATATAAGCTTCAAATCAATGATATCATGAAATACTATCTTAAAAAAATTAAGAAGGTTTGGATTCCAACCATAGCTTTTATTTTCATATGTTGTATTTTTGTATTTCCATCGTTTGTTATAGATAACCCTACCGTCATTTGGAAGTTCATTACTTGCCTATATAGAGGAGCTCCCGGTGTAGTAGGAGTTGGAGCGACTTGGTTTGTATTTACATTGATGTATTTATATTTAGTGACACCAATTATTTGTTTACTTATAGATAAACTAAAAATATCTCGTCATAAAAGAATTATATGGTTGTTACTAGGAACCGTGATAATAGTAGGAGCATGTTTCAGACAATATGCTTTTGTAAACAAATGGGATTGGTATATGAAAGTTTACTCTTCTTCTATTGGAAGCTTAGACTTATATATTTCAGGAATTTTATTAAGTTACATAACATTTGATCGAGTGGAAGATAGAATAAATAAAAAGTTACATTTAATTTTAAAAATATCTTCCTGCATCGCTATTGTTACACTGATACTGTATAATTCATGGATATATTTTCATAATGATATGGTAATTTATCAATATAGGCTTCCAAGCGTATATATTGTTATGATCTGCGTTTATTTATTTGCATTTGATTATAAGCATAATGTGAAAAATGAAGCATTGTCAATGACAAGCATCAAAAAGAACCCATTCAGATTAATTGATTGGTTTTCAGGTATCAGTTTTGAATTTTACTTATTTCACAGTTTAGTTTTAAACCAAATTAGTCCGTTGGTTGGTGCAAGTTCACCTTTGAAGCAGCATATTAAATTGCTTGTCTTAACGGCAGCCATTACCATTATTATATCAATTGGTTTTAGCAGAATATTCAGTTCCAGAAAGGTAAATGTATAGATAGGATATGCATTATTAGTCCCAGTAGTTTTTTGGGACTATTTTGCACGGTTAATGTATACAAGATACATTGTAGCATATTATCAAATTCAGTAGTATAATTTACTCATTAGTAGGGGGTATGACATAAATGAAAATAGGCATTATGACGATATTCCGTACGGGTAATTATGGTGCGACTTTACAGGCATATGCAACATGGAAGGCAATTAATGAAAATAATCTTGGGGAAGCAGAAATAATTAATTATTGCTGTGATGGTATCAAAGGCAAAATTGATATCAATTTTCTTCATAAAGTAGGTGCCTTTCGTACTATTGTGGCATGTATCGAAAAGTTATATTATTATCCAAGAATGAAAAAAACACTTGCCTTTGTAGATAGCTTTGTAAAGGAGCCGATTTTAAGTAAGGAGGAATTAAGCACCTTAAATGATAAATATGATATATTCCTTTCAGGCAGTGACCAGATCTGGAATCCGGATATTCAGCTTGGCGATCATTCTTACCTTCTCGATTTTGTAAGTGATAATTACAAAAAAAGAAGTTATGCTTCGAGTTTTGGGGTAGCTTCGTTACAGCAGCCTTACTTTGATCAGTGGGCGGCATTGTTGAATGATTATGAGAGAATAACTGTCAGGGAGAAAAGTGGTGCGGAGCTGGTTAGGAAACTGATCAATAAAGAAGTCTCAGTGGTTTTAGATCCTACGATGCTTTTGACACCTGGGCAATGGGAAGAAATTTTACCAAAAGCAGTTCAAAAGGGCAATTATGTGTTTGTTTATCAAATGTCCCATTCGAATTTGTTGGCGAAATATGCAAATAAGGTTCGTGGGTTTTTAAACAGTAAGATATTATATGTTCCTTTTCCAATCGGAGGATTTTGCAAATGTAAAATTTCCTTAGGCTTGTCTTCACTGGAATGGCTGCGTGCAATTCATGATTCCAAATTTGTAATTACGGATTCATTTCATGGAGTTGTTTTCTCAATCATTTTTCGGCGTCAATTTTACTATATTATCACATCAGAAACTGTGAAAAAAAGATTATCAAGACTATCTACGTTATTAACGACGTTGGGATTGGAAGACAGAATTGTTGAGACGGCAAGTGATTTTCATCCGGAAGCGATGATTGATTACGATTTAGTTCATAATAAGCTAATTGCTGAGCGCGACCGTTCCCTGAATATCTTGAAGGAGCTGCTATCATAATGATACACGTGGAAAAGAAGGATAAAAAGAATTGTAGTGGATGTACGGCATGTGCAACTATCTGTCCTACAAAGGCTATTACCATGAAAAGCGATTCCGAGGGTTTTGCCTATCCGTCGATAGAGGAAAAATTATGTACTGACTGCAGTTTATGTGATAAAGTGTGTTCTTTTCATGAACAATATGAACGGTGTCAAAAGGCCTATGATGAACCCAAGTCTATAGTTGCAATTCATAATAATACTGATATACGTCGAACAAGCAGATCCGGTGGTGCGTTTATGGCTTTTTCGGAATATATTATCAAACAAGGTGGTTTTGTATATGGAGTTGCGTTGGACAACGATTGTTGTGCAGTTCATATCAAGGTTTCTTCCTTAGATAAGCTTCCAATGTTACAAGGCAGTAAATACGTTCAAAGCGATAAGAAGGATGTATTCAGCAAAGTGCGCTCTGATTTACTGCTTGGTAATCTGATACTATTCAGTGGGACCCCTTGCGAAGTATCCGGTTTACTTAGTTATTTAAAGACTACGAATACAAACACAGAAAGATTATATACCTGCGATATCATATGTCATGGAACTCCAAGCCCTTTGATGTGGAAGGAGAACATAAAGCTTATTAGTAAGAAACTGGGTAAGCTGCCCGAGAGAGTTGAATTTAGGGATAAGAGATTTGGATGGCGTTCCCATATTGAATCATACCAATCAGGTAATAAAAAAATATATTCAAATGTATTCACTACGCTTTTTTATAAACATATGTTTTTAAGACCAGCTTGTTCCAATTGTCAATATTGTAATAGATTACGAAGCGGCGATATTACTTTAGCGGATGCTTGGGGTGTAGAAAAAGCTAATAAAGATATTGCCGATAACAGAGGAGCCTCTTACCTTTTAATTAATTCGGATAAAGGAAATGAATTATTTGAAGAATGTAATTCGGATTTAAAATGGTTTCCCTTTGTACCGGATCAATCCCGACAGCCTAATTTAGAACATCCATCAACTGCATCTCCGATAAGAGAAAAGTTTTGGCAGGACTATAGGCAGTATCAATATAAATATGTGTCCCAAAAATATTATGATATTATTAGTAAGGCAAAACTGATCTATAACATATTAAGCAGGAGATATTAGGGAAAATGAATCATTTAAATGTATTATATGCTTGTAGTGATACTTATGCGCAGTATTCCGGTGTTTCAATATGTTCATTATTGGAAAACAACCGAGACATCGATTCAATTACAATATTTTTGGTTTACGATAACGTATCAGCTGCCAATTTGGAACTACTAAGAAATCAAGTTCATCGATATGGTGAAAATCGAGAGATACAGTTCATTGATGGACAAGCATTTATCAATAAGATGAAAAAAATGGGATTAACGGAATATCGCTTTAGTCAGGCTCCTAATTTGCGCCTTTTCTTTGATGAATACATTAGCCATAATGTAGAAAAATTATTATATCTTGATAGTGATACTATAGTTATGAAATCTTTATTACCTTTACTAAATTTGGATTTACAAGACAAATGTGCAGCTGTCGTTTGCGATTCTATAGGTGGTAATTATAAACAGTATATCGGATTCAATGAAAATGAACCATACTTTAATGCGGGTATGATATTGTTTCATATGAATAACTGGCTGAATAGTAATTGCAAGCAAACAATGCTTGAATTAATGAATACTCCCGGGATGAAGCTTTCCAGCCCGGATCAGGATTATTTAAATCTTGTTTTAAAAGACAAGCTTTATCTATTACCTCCTGAATATAATTTACAGCCGTTTCACCTGGTTTATAAGGATAATACTTACTTTTCAAATTATTCAAAGATTTACTACTCCCGTAAACAGTTGGATGCTGCAAGAGAGAACCCGGTCATTGTACACACCTTTCGTTTCCTTGGACAATTTCCCTGGCATAAGAACAATCTTCATCCATCAAAAGTTTTATATAAAAAATATTTAGATATTTCCGAATGGGCCGGCAGTGAAGATAAGCCAAATAGTAAATTAATATTTTCATTGGAGAGATTTGCTTATAGAATATTACCAAGAAGTATATTTTTGAAAATATATGTGACTTTGCAAAGTATCTATTTTCATTATCAAGAAAAATAGCTCAGAAACCCGTGCTGGAGGAAAATTACAAGAAATGAGTATAATAAAAAAAGCTTTGTTTGGTTTTATCATGTTTGCACTAATTAATCTGTGTTTGACGGCATCAGCCTTTGCTCAAACATCCAAAGTACAAAAACAGGAGTTTGAAGGAACGGGAAGTATAGAGGATCCCTATCTGATCGAATCTGTTGATGATTTGTGCCTACTGCGTGATATGGTAAATAAAGGTCAAAGTTTTTCTGGAGTATGTTTCAAACAGACAACTGATATTGACTTAACAGGAACCGATTGGGAACCGATTGGATTATTTAATAGCGGAAGTTATTTTTATGGTATTTATAACGGTGCAGGTCATAACATTACTAATTTAGTCATCGACCGTGCGGATAATGTCGGATTTTTTGGTGTGCTGGGTGGAATAGTAATGAATCTTGGAATCGAAAGTGGTAAGGTCAAGGGTGATTGTGTTGGTAGCATAGCCAGCCACTCTATTGGGAATGGAGCAATGATTCTCAATTGCTATAATAAAGCAGATATATCAGGGACCAGAGTCGGAGGTATCGCAGATAATTTCAGCGGAATGATTATTGACTGCTGGAACGTCGGCAAGCTTGAGGGCAGTCTCATCGGAGGCATAACAAGTTATGATTCCGTATTATTACTTGATGATACGTCTTACGGATATCCAATCAATAATGAAAACTTTACCGGGGACATCATCAATAGTAATACAGCTAATTTATCAGAGTATAATTATGATACTTTATATAAAGGTTTTATGAGCAAAGCAGAAGAAAATCTTTCCTCCTTAAATGAGATCATCAGTGATAAATTTAGTGGCAGCGGACTGGAAACTGATCCGTATCAGATTAATAATCTAGATGATTTGATTTTCTTCAGGAACCTGGTCAATGCAGGTTTTTCATTTGATGGCTGTTGGTTTCGGCAAACGAAGGATATCGATCTTCAATCAGTAAATAATTGGACACCAATCGGAGTATTTGATGGACCAAATTACTTTTATGGTGTATATGATGGTGCCGGACATACGATACAGAATTTGTATATTGATAGAGCGGATAACGCCGGTTTCTTTGGTAGACTTGCCGGAATAGTGATGAATTTGGGGATAGAGAGTGGCTCAATTAAGGGTGTATGCGTTGGTGGAATAGCAAGTCATTCCCTCCCGGGTTATGCAATGATTCTGAATTGCTATAATAAGGCGGATATCTATGGAACAGTCCGTGCAGGAGGAATAGCCGACAATTTTTTAGATGGATATATCATTAATTGCTGGAATTCAGGCAAAGTTGAAAGTGATGGAATGGATGCAGGAATTTGCAGCTATGCTGCTAATTGGGTCTATAACTGCTATTCTGTCGGCAATGATGTTGTTGATCATGAATTTGAAGGCTATGTAGAAAAGAGTGAGAAGTATAAGCTGGATAGTGTGAATTATGAGTTGTTGACAGAAAACTTAAATTCGAACTTAAATAAAATGGCTGACATAACGAATTACCAACATTCTAATTTTAATCTTTGGACATTTAATAATAAAGTAGTGTATGGGGAAAAGCAGAATTATCTAAAGTATTTTATATTACGAGAAGTGCTAATAGGGATACCACTTCTCGCCATATTATTTTTAGTTAATATGATTATTTTAGCTCGCGCGGATCATCAGAAACTATTATCACCAAAGGAGATTAAATCGTTTCTTGCGAGCCAATGGAATAAACTTATTACGAACAGATCTAACAGAATAAAAGTCATGATTATTGGTATCTTTGAGTTTTGCATTGCTATGATTATGATAGGCTTTATCAATGGTGATAGAAATATAATTTTAGCATTTGGATTTACTGACAAAGCTGATGCATTTATGGATTACTTTAATCCTATATTTACAATGGTTGGAACTCATCTGAATGCTGATAATTACTATGATAATACAGGAGCGTATCCACCGGTCGCAAGAACTATTCTATGGTTGTGCGGTAAGGTCATTCCTCAAAATGTTATTTTACGTGGCGGAGGAAAAGTGATACGCGAATATTCTTATGGCTTGATCAGCTTTTTCATCGTGTTTTTTATAAGCCTAATGTTATTAGCATCTTCGATCTACAAATTAGGAGATGGCAATAAATCATATAGAAAGATTTTTACCTTCTTCATGCTGTTCAGTTCACCAATGATTTTTTTGATTGACAGAGGAAATACTCTGATTTTTTCATTGATCTTTACGCTGGTATTCCTTCAATGGTATGATTCTCCGTCCAGAATAAGACGGGATATCGCATATATCTGTTTGGGATTAGCGGCAGCGATAAAGATATATCCGGCAATATTCGGTATTTTATTATTAAGACAAAAAAATTGGAAGGAAACAATCAGGTGCGCAATATATGGCATCGTACTGTTTTTTGGACCTTTCTTCTTAGTTGGGGGATGGCCTACCATTATTCAATATTTTAATAATTTAACTTCAGCATCAGAGATAAAAGTAGCAACCGATGATATCTATCATAATTATAACAGTGCAATGAGAGTACTTTTCGATCAGTTATTTCATCAAGCTGATTTAGGTACTATGATAGGAAGTGTCACAAAAATCCCTGTGGTGATCTTATTATTAGCAGGGTCATTCTTTAGTAAGGAAAAATGGAAAGCTTTGTTATGTATGACACTAATTATGATTTTCGTTCCTGAGAATTATAATTACTATATGCTTACCTTTTGTATCATTCCGATGACATGTTTCTATTTCTCACTTCATTCAAAACGGATCGATTACATTTATGCTATACTTTTATGTTCTTTACTCGTACCGTTACAGTTTTTGAATGGTGTCTTTCAGATTAAACGGAATGATACCATGTATAGCTTTGTTTTTGCCTGTGAATTAATCATAATCATAATTATAACGATTGATACACTTTTCCAATATATGAAACCTAAAAAAATCCGGATAATATGAATGGTATGAGCAAATCTTTGGATAGACAGTTTAAGTAAAAAAGACGATGGAGTGTATCAGTGAAAAAAATATTTAAGAAACTACTTTTTGGTGATGAGAACAGAACAAATATCAATAGCTATCGGTTTAATGCTGCTGCAGGTTTAATTAATGCAGGTAAGTCCGTTTTATTATTGATGATAATATCCAGAACGAACGGATTGAATGATGCAGGTATTTTAACGATAGCATTTGCTATAGCTAATTTAATGCTATTTATCGGAAAGTTTGGAATGCGAAGCTTTCAAGCGACAGATATTGATGAGAAGAATAGATTTACATCCTATTTTTATTCCCGTATCATATCCATTTTGATCATGCTCCTGTTTTCAAGTGCATGGATCATATATGGAATATCTATGAATGGATATTCATTAAAAAAAGTACTTGTGATTGCTTTTCTTTGCATTATTTTTGCATGTGAAGCGATGGAGGATGTTTTTGCCGGATATTATCAGCAGCAGGGTAGATTGGATGTGGCTTCTAAAGTTTATCTATATCGTTGGATAACTATATTAATTACTTTTTCTGCAATATTAATAGTATCTAAAAATTTGATTTTAGCAGCCGGGATATCAGCAGGTATATCAATCGTGATTGTTATCATTTGTATAACCGCTACAATAAGTTCCTTTTACCATGGTGATTGGAAGTATGATAAAAGAAGTGCAGTAACATTACTAATTACCTGCTTTCCGGTATTTTTGACAAATTTCCTTATGTTTTATATTTCAAATGCTCCGAAATATACCATTGATCGGTGTCTGTCAGAACATGTTCAAGCATATTATGGTTTTATTTCCATGCCTATATTTGTCATGGGGTTACTAAGCAGTTTTATCTATCAGCCTGTTTTGGTGAATATGTCCAGACAGTGGAGAATTGGTGAATACAAAGATTTTATAACCAGTATTAAACGTCAGTATTTATTAATATTGGCTATTAATATAATCTGTGTGGTAGGTGCTTATCTGATTGGTATACCGGTACTTTCAATACTTTATGGTGTGGATTTAAGCAAGTATAAATCAGAATTCATGCTGCTGATTATTAGCGGTGGTTTCTTAGCTTATGCAGGCTATCTTATGGTTATATTTACCATGATGAGATTACAAATAAAATTATTGGTCAGCTTCACTCTGGTATCCTTACTGACAATTGTTTTTATGAAAAATGCGATTCAATATCAGGGTATATTAGGTGCAGTAATCTTTCATATGTCTATGGTCGTATTGCTGACAGTAATTCTACAGATTATATTCCATTATGAGTATAGGAAACATAAGAATAATAAAAATAAGATTGAACTGTAAAAAGTATTTATAACATTATCTTTCTTATATAAAATGAGTGATGTCCTTTGTTATACTATAAGAAACTAAAAAACTATTCTGAGTAAGTAAGGTGAAAGAAGAGATGAAGAAGACAGCAGCCGTTGTGGTTACATATAATCGTAAAGAAAAGCTGAAAGAAAATATCAGATGTTTAATGGAGCAAACGATGCAGCCGGACTGTATCTATATCATTGATAATGCGAGTACGGATGGCACCTTTGATGATATTCGAATTCTGCTTGCTTCTAAACCAAGCATCAAATATATCAGGATGCAGGATAACCTTGGAGGAGCCGGAGGCTTTTACGAGGGAATGAGACAAGCTTATGAGGATGGTATGGATTACATCTGGGGCATGGATGATGATGCTTTTCCGAAAGAGGATGCCCTACAGCGAATTTTTGATGTGAAGGCGGATTATCCTGAGGATTACTGCTTTTGGTCTAATTGCAATAAAGACGGCGAATTTGATGGGAAAATCAAAGAAGTAGAGGATTGGATGTTCGTTGGTTACTTTGTACCGCGAGAAGTGATTCAAAGAATAGGCTATCCGAGAAAAGATTTTTTCATTTACTATGATGATCGAGAGTATGCAGACAGAATTATCCGAGACGGCTTCAAAATATTGAAGGTAAGGGATTCTGTCATTCAGCATGAAGATACGGTGACCAAAGAGTATCGATCGAAAATGTTATTCGGGAAAACATTTCGCTACCCTAAGCTGCCTGATTGGAAGAATTATTATTTTATCCGTAATAACATCCTTCGGTATAAGCTGACGGATGCCAGAAGGTATAAGGTAATCTTTTATTGGTGTCCCATGTTTCTTATTAAACTATGTATTATTTATCCCAAACAGGTGCCAAACTTTCTAAAAGCATATTTTCATGGAATTTGCGGAATATCAGGTCCAAGGATAAAACCATAAGGAAAAGGCAGTGGTAACATGAAGAAAAGTATAACAAAAAACTATATATACAATTTAAGTTACCAATTTGTTATCATAGTAGCTCCTTTGATTGTAGCCCCTTATGTCTCCAGAGTTTTCGGCGCCAACGGGGTGGGGATTTATAGCTATACACAATCTATCGTGACTTACTTTAAATTAATAGCAACCCTGGGTATCAGTCTTTATGCGCAAATTGAGATAGCCTATGTACAAAATGATAAAGTAAAAAGAAGTAAACTATTCTGGGAAATTATCATGATCAGGTTGGCTACGACAGTAATCAGTCTTTTGTTTTTTACAGTCTATGCTTTGAATTCCGGAGATTATAGAGAAATCTATCTATTACAAATGATTGATCTGGCTGCGGTTATCTTTGATATAACCTGGTTTTTTCAGGGAATGGAAGACTTTAAAAAAATTGCCTACCGAAATATAGTAATCAAGATAATTGAAATTCTATTGATTTTTACTTTTGTAAAAACAGCAAAAGATCTCTGGATCTATGTCCTATGCTATGGCTTGACTGCATTCCTTGCGAATATTTCTTTATGGACTTTTTTAAGGAAATATATTGTTTTTGTTAAATTAGAACGGCTACGGTTTATCAATCACCTTAAGCCGATTTTTTTCCTGTTCATTCCTCAAATTGCTACGCAGATTTATACGGTTCTGGATAAGACCTTATTAGGGGCAATCACAGGTTCACGGGAAGAAAACGGATACTATGAACAGGCGCAAAAGATAGTAAGAACTGCATTAATGATCATTACTGCATTCGGAGCAGTCATGCTATCCAGAATTGCCAATGAATTTTCCGAGAACAGAAAAGATAAAATTCAAGACTATATCTATAATTCCTTTCGTTTTACATTATTTCTGGCTTTACCGATTATGTTTGGGTTTATATCCATAGCTGATAGCTTTGTACCGTGGTTTTTCGGTACGGGATATGAAAAGGTAATTATTGTACTTAAAATACTCAGTCCCATTGTCTTATGCATTGGGCTAAGTAATGTGGTAGGAATGCAGTATCTGGTACCGCAAAAAAGACAGAAGGAATTCACGCTTTCCGTTACGATCGGTGCGGTGATTAATGTTATCATCAGTCTTGTCCTAATCCCGGGTTTGAAATCAATAGGTGCTGCCATTGCATCGGTTGCAGCGGAGCTTATGGTTATCGTTATTCAGATATACTATATCAGAAAGGAAATCGGTCTGAAATCCATCCTAAGCTTAGGGAAAAACTATCTGTTCGGCAGCCTTATGATGATGGGTGTGATGCTGTTGATAGAAAAACTCAATCATGCATCTTTTATCACAATGCTGATGCAAATAGTTGCGGGTATCGTAACATACTTTGTTTTGCTTTATCTCATGAAAGATGATAGTATGAATTATATTATGAATATACTTAAGAGGAGAAGAGGACTCGGACATGATTAATCTTAACTATAAAACAATAAAAAAATTAGCTCTAATTTATATGCTGCTTCCTACCATACTATTTTTCTTCACTTGGCTAAGAAGCTATATTGCGGCAGCTGCAATTATTTTATTGTTAGCAGGTTTGATATTCGCCATTCGGGAGGACAAAGCAGAGGATGCGCATTTCATTGTTTTGACAAAACGGTCACTGATCCTTCTGGTATTGATCGCACTGATCTGGTGTCTGTTTGCAGGGCAGGGCGGCTTTTTTTATCAGAGTGATGACCATTATTATCGTAATGCTATTTTTAGAGATTTAATTAATTATTCCTGGCCGGTTGTATATGACAATAATAATTCTCTCGTTTATTATATCGGTCACTGGCTGGTTCCCTCTTTATTTGGTAAGCTTACTCTGCAGTTTGGAAGTGAGGAGACTGCCTGGCTGACAGCAAATACTGCATTATTAATCTGGAGTACGATCGGTGTCGTAATTGTATTCCTTCTTCTTCTGGTATCTGTGAAAGCGAAGAGTAAAAAGGAGAAATATCTAGCAATCTTTATCTTTATCCTGTTCAGTGGTCTGGATATTATCGGAATTATGATGCAGTGTATTACGAATCATCGTATTCTGATGGTTAATCATCTTGAATCTTATTCGGGCTTCTGGGAATACAGCTCTGTATCTACCTTATTGTTTTGGGTTTATAATCAGGCTATTGTTGCATGGATCAGTATTCTGCTGTTTTACAATGAAAAGAAGACAAGCCAGTATGCTTTGATCGGACTGGGATGTCTTCCCTATGCACCGATCCCTTTGATTGGGTTATTTCCGTTTCTGATTGTGAATGCGATAAAACGCTTTTGGGATAAGAGAGGAAAACATCAGCTTCCTGAGTATTTCAAAGAAATCTTCAGTATTCCTAATATAACGGCATCCTTATCAATATTTCCGATCTTCTATCTTTATTATTCCTCTAACCGAGTGGTAAATACCAGGGGATTCGGTCTCAGCAACGGGTTTGCAGAACGTGGCATAATAAAAACAGCATTTGTTTTGGCTTTGTTCCTCATGCTGGAATTCGGATTATATGCATTACTAATATGGAAAAAGAATAAAAGCAACTTAAATTACTATATTGCAGTCATCAGCTTGTTAGCTATACCGTTCATCAGGCTTGGCGATGCATCGGACTTCGTTATGAGGGCTTCCATTCCTGCATTGACCATAGTGATGATATTAGTGATAAAAGAGGTATTAGATTACCCTGTAACGGAGAAAGCCGATCATAAAAGCCTGAAAAAGAAGTTGTATATCGTTCTGCTTCTGGTATTATTAGTCGGAGCAGTAACACCGGCTTTTGAATTCGGCCGATCCGGATATAAAACGTTGAATGGTATCAAGACGGATATGGGAGCAAAGAAAGAATTGAATTCTCTGGCGGATGAAAAGATAGATGATATCGCAAATTTTGCGACAGCCAATTCAGATCAACTATTTTTTTACAAATATCTTGCCAAATAATTTATAACTCCAAATTGTATACAATTTTATCATACTTTGCTATAATATTTTTAGTTTTATAAGATATTAATATAAGATGTGAGGTTCGAAATGAATAAATATGATAGGTATAAAAGAGTAATCATGTTTGTAGCAACCTTGGTGCTTGTCTTGCTGCAGGTAGCAGTATTCTGGGGAATTTGGCACGGATACTATAATAAAATGATCATCATGCCGTTTTTCCGAAAGGGCAGCTGGCTAATGGTAGCTATTTACTCGTTGCTGTTACTAACCTTTCTGAAAATATTCAGCGGATATCGTATCGGTTATTATAAAAAGTCAGATGTGATATTCTCTCAGATATTAAGTGTGTTATGTGTAAATGGCATTACTTATTTACAGATATCATTACTTGCTTTAGGATTTTTAACAATTAAACCTCTGATTGTAATGTCGCTGCTCAATACCTTAATCATCACATTCTGGACACTGATCACGGATTCATTATTCAAGAAATTATATCCGCCGCGGCGTATGATCCTGATTTACGGAGAACGCTCTCCGGATAGTATCATTCGGAAGATGGGTACCAGATGCGATAAATATAATATCTGTGCTGCTATGAATATCAGCCGGGGTTACGACGCAATTACCAAAGAGCTGCAGAACTATGAAGCCGTCATTATCTGGGATATTCCGTCTGAAATTCGGAACCCCATATTAAAGTATTGCTTCGGACAATCTATTCGTACCTATATTATGCCGAAGCTTTCTGATGTTATCATCATGCGTTCGGATAGCATTAACTTATTTGATACACCGTTGTTATTATCGAGAAATTTTGGATTAACCTTTGATCAAGCCGTAATCAAGCGATTACTTGATATTATACTTTCAACAGCCGCAATCATTATTTTTTCACCGCTTATGCTGGTGATATCTCTTATGATTAAACTGTTTGACCATGGACCTGTATTATATAAACAGAATCGCTTGACGTTAGATGGCAGGATTTTTAAGATTTACAAATTCCGTAGTATGATTGTTGAAGCGGAGAAGGACGGAGTTGCACGTCTGGCTGAGGAAAAGGATGATCGAATTACTCCGGTAGGTAAAATTATCAGAGCTACCAGATTGGATGAACTTCCCCAGCTCTTTAATATCTTTATGGGCAGTATGTCGATCGTCGGACCAAGACCGGAGCGGCCTGAGATTGCGGAAGAATACCTAAAGGAGATGCCGGAGTTTAATTACAGACTTAAGGTTAAGGCAGGTCTGACCGGATATGCACAGGTATACGGTTATTATAATACTACTCCTTATGATAAGCTGAAGTTGGACATTACCTACATAGAAAGCTATTCTCTGTGGCTCGATCTTAAGTTGATTTTACTTACAGTAAAGATCCTGTTTCGGAAGGAAAGTACACAGGGTGTTTCTGAAGGACAGATTACAGCGCAGCAGATTTACTGGACTGACAGTGAGCTTACCAGTGCGATAGAGATTACTGATTTATCGGAGGATTGTAACGACAATTCTTTATAATTGATCCGGCAATCGTAACATGATTAAAATACCTTGTATTTCATATGGGGATACTGATGAGCAAAGAGGAATAAAATGAATCATTATTTGAAAGACTTAAGCATGAAATGGCATCATACATACCTATCTCTTGAAGATAACTATTTTAATCATAAGAAATTCCGTGTATTGTTATGGTTCCTTTTTGTTGGGTTGATACTGGTATCTATGTTTGTATTAAATTCATTAACTCCGTATCTTGCTGACGATTATAATAATCTGACAAGAAGGGATCTGTTTACAAATGAGCCTTTAACTACATTCTCCGATTATGCCAGATCAATCTATCATTATTATTTTAACTGGGGCGGCAGAATAGTAAGTGCTGTTTATATCAATATATTTACTTTGATCCCGAAAGCCGCATTTAATGTGATTAATACGATTGCTTACCTTTGCGTAATTACCCTGATTTATCTGAATTGTAAGAGTTCTAAGGTGAATATGTTGAGTATGTTTATCGGGATTCATCTCTTAATTTGGATCTGTACCCCTGATTATGGGCAGGTTATGCTTTGGATCAGCGGAGCGGCTACTTATTTATATGATACCCTTCCAATCTTAGGGCTTATATTACTATTCAGAAAATATAGCCTTCAGATAACAGAGGGATCAAGTTCTGTAAATCATTATCCTTCCGGGAAAGGTAGCAGTAAGTCTTCCGGTATCATCAAAGCATCCATTGCTATGGTACTTACTTTTTTGTTAGGTATTATTGCAGGATTGGGTACGGAAAATGCCGGTGCAGGGTTAATTGTAATCCTAACCTTATATTTAATGTATTATAAAAGCCATCACGCAAGGATTAAGGGTTATCTCGTCACGGGTTATTTCGGGAGCTTAATCGGTTATGGTATTCTGATAGCTGCTCCCGGAAATTATATTAGAAGCAATACGGAAGGAGTCCATTTAACCCTTTTATTTAAAATAGGCATGATCTCTTATTTTGCCATATCCTTTTTGGTTGTAATTTTTATATTATACTTTGTTGTTGCAAAGATTACATTGTCTACAATGAAAATTAATAAGAAAAATACTTTAAAGGAATCATTCATATTTGTTGGAGGAGCTTTTAGCTCGGCATTTTGTATGGTAGCTGCTCCGAGTTCTCCGGAACGGACCTGGTTTATCGTCATTGTATATGCAATCATCGCGATCGGATTGTTCTATGGACAATGGAAGATCAACAAAGCGGATGACGGCAATGAAACAAGCTATAAAGGACTACTTAGGCGCGTTATTGTGGGAGTCCTATTAATTGTTGGGATTTATTACAGTGTTATGTGGACAGATACAGTAATCGTATCAAGTGAGATTATGGAACAGACGAAGGAAAGAAACCTTACGATCATGTCTGAAATTGATAAGGGTAATAAAAATATTGCTGTGCCCATCATTACACATAAATATCCGTTTTTATCACATCATGATGCATTATATGGATTAACGGATATTTCGGGAGACCCGCAGTATTGGATTAATATTTCAATGGCAAAATATTATGGAGTTGATTCGATTACAGGATATTAGTCTGAATAATCCATTGAATTTGATACTATATTAATATTATTGTGTTTTAGTATTTACAGCTGGAGGGCATGCCTATGAAAAAAATGTTATTCATTTTTAATCCCATGGCTGGCAGAGGGAAGATAAAAACCAGGCTGTTTGATATTGTAGATGCCTTTGTACGCTCAGGATATAAGGTGTTAGTTTATCCGACCCAGAAAAGAGGGGATGCTGCCGCTATCCTGGAGCAGGAACAGGAGCAGGTTGACCTGATTGTATCAGCGGGCGGAGACGGTACTCTGAATGAGGTTGTAACGGGTCTGATGCTTTCCGGAAAAAATGTGCCGATCGGCTTAATTCCGGCAGGCTCCATGAATGATGTCGGACACAGCTTCAAGATCAGCAGGAATATCATGAATGCTGTCAGGGGAGTGGTGACGGGCAGACCCTATTCCATGGATATCGGTAAATTGAATGATAAGTATTTTATCTATGTGGCAGCCTTTGGAGCATTTACAGACATTTCCTATACCACCTCACAGAAGAATAAGAATATGATCGGGAACCTGGCATATTACCTGGAAGGGATTAAGAAGCTTTCTGATTTAAAACCAAAGCATGTGAAGGTAGAGTATGAAGATAAGGTGATTGAAGAGGACTTACTTGTTGGTTTGGTAACTAATTCCTTGTATATCGGAGGCTTTAAGAATCTGAATTACGATAAGACAAGTCTGAATGACGGTCTGCTGGAGTTACTGCTGATCAGGATGCCGAAGAATGTCATTGATCTTCAGTTGATTGTCAGCTCCTTAATTAATTACAAAATAAATGAAAGCTTTATGATCTATATTCAGGCACCGAAACTTACCATTTCCTCTGAGAAGATGGAATGGACCTTGGATGGAGAATTTGGCGGACTTCACGAAAGGGTGGAGATAGAAAACTGTAATAAGGCAATCAAGATCATTTCCAATTCATTTTCTGACAGATAAAGAGAACCGGAGGAGTGCAGCATGGAATATAAGAATTTGGAACAGCTCAGTGCAGTAATACAGCAGGAGATAGACAAGGGGGAAATCAGTGGAGCAGCCATCCGGGTAATACATAATAATGAAACCTTTTACCAGGATGAACTGGGTATGGCTGATATCGAAAATGCCGTACCGATGAACAAAGACACGATCTTCCGTCTGTTCTCCATGTCAAAACCGATTACAAGTGTGGCTGCGATGATATTATATGAACGTGGGCAGCTCAATCTTCTGGCGCCGGTTTCAGACTTCCTGGAAGGCTTTCAAAATCAGAAGGTGCTTACGGAAGGAGGATTGGTTCCGGTTGCAAGACCGGTAACTGTTCAGGATTTGTTGAACATGACCTCCGGTATTGTGTATCCGGATGAAACCTTTGAGGCAGGCCGCAGAATGGGTGAACTATTCTCCGAGGTCGAGAAAAACTATCATAAGGATATCTTAATCAATACAGTCGATTTCGCAAACCGGATCGGAGAGATGCCCCTCGAGTTTCAACCGGGAGAACACTTTCGATATGGCGCTTCTGCAGATATATTAGGTGCGGTCATCGAGGTCGTATCCGGAAAGAAGCTGGGCAGGTTCCTACAGGAGGAGCTTTTTGCACCGTTAGGTATGTCGGATACCGGTTTCTTCGTTTCTAAGGAAAAGCAGTATCGATTTGCACAAATCTATGAGTATAAGGAGGAACAGAAGCGCCTTGTTCCCTTTACAGGAGATTTCCTGGCGATCTTTGATCAGAGGACTGCACCGGCCTTTGAATCGGGAGGCGCAGGATTGGTCTCTACGATTAAAGATTATTCCCGCTTTGCATTAATGCTTGCAAATGGCGGTATACATAACGGTATCCGTATTCTTGGGCGGAAAACAGTGGAATACTTATCACGGCCCCAACTGACTCCGGAACAGGCAGTCACCTTTGATTGGGATTCTATTACCGGTTACAGTTATGGTAACCTGATGAGGAGCCTGGTAGATCCGGTGAAAGCTGCAAGCAACGGAACCATCGGTGAATACGGCTGGGACGGCTGGACCGGGAATTATTTTATGATAGATCCAAAGGAGAAGCTGGTTCTGATCTATATGATACAAAGATGCAGCGGTACGAACCCGACCATGTTCCGAAAGCTTCGTGCCATTACCTACGGAGCATTATAGTCGCAACAAATAAGAACCCATGAGATAATCTTACATTATTTCATGGGTTTACATTTTTACATTCTTGTGGT
>JAEZLY010000135.1 GCA_023414985.1 Bacillota bacterium
CCGCCGATTTCCATGGGAGCAGCAAAATTAATGCTGACAAAAAGCTTGATTGCATAACCGGAGAAGAGTTCCGCCAGCTTCTTCAATCTCGGTAGATATGAATCAGTGATCAAATTCGAAGCGGCTAAACCATGCACATTTACATTGTTAATCACTACACCGTTAATTCCGGCTGAGGACACAAGCCTTGCATAGTCTTTTATCCTTTCATTCATAAGGAGCTCATCCCGTTCAAAGAAAAAGGATTGTCCGGAATAACCCCGTTCGATGGTGCCGTCTAAGTTATCCCAGTGGTTCAACATACGAAGGGGATTGCTCGGATATTCCTGCAGATTTATCTCCCGGAGGGCAGACCCGGCTGCTATTCTGCGGATCAGCTCATATACTCCGTATAGGAGACCTGCTTCTGTCTTGCCCATAATATCGATGCCGGAATTTCTCTCCCTGAGAAGAAAGCCTTCTTTATGCTCAATGCCTGGCATGACCTGCTTTGTCACCTCAAGCTTCTCTGTATCTATTTCCATTCCGAGCATCCCTGACAGAGCCTTCTTCAGTTCCTGTTTGGCATTCG
The DNA here is from genome assembly GCA_023414985.1 of Bacillota bacterium. Taxonomy (GTDB): domain Bacteria; phylum Bacillota; class Clostridia; order Lachnospirales; family Lachnospiraceae; genus Mobilitalea. The sequence continues at coordinate 572 of JAEZLY010000135.1, forward strand.
GAATGACTTCGGATCCCTCCTCGACTGTCTCACAGTATAGATGCAGGTTCTTCAAAAGCGCTGCATCCGGAAACTTCGGTACTTCATGGTAGTTCAACCAACCTTGGTTATAGCTCATTTTCTTATCCTCATTTCCTTGCATATTAGTATAACACTATTATCATATAGAATGGGAGTATATCATCCAATAAATGAATAATAACACTCCCACTATTCTCTTTCTAGTATATTATTACACGAAATCTTTACAATATAACAGTCTTTCCGGAATGAAGCACCTTGCTGAAGGGCTTCTTTCCGGTCAGCTGAATACTTCTTGTGTCAGGCTGGCAGAATCCGATGGTAAGCTCATATTCGCCCTCATGAAGAACCAGTTTACCGTGATTATCATATAACCCGAAGGCTTCATCCTTTAATGAGATCTCAATCGTCTTCTGCTCCCCGGGGTTAAGCGTAAGCTTCCTTAAGCCCTTCAGCTGAAGATTCGGTGCACCTTCTGTCTTCACTTTTACATAGACCTGAACGGTCTCTGCTCCTGTATAGGATCCTGTATTTTTCACATCCACACTGCAGGTAATCTCTTTACCGGGTATGATCTCCTCAGTATTGACTATGATATTGCTCAGCTCAAAGCTTGTGTAGGACAAACCGTAACCGAAGGGATACAGCGCTTCCCGTGTCATATAACGATAGGTTCTTCCCTTCATGTTGTAATCGGTAAACTCAGGCAGTTCCTCCGAAGTACGGTAGAAGGTAACCGGAAGCTTGCCCTCCGGTGAAAATTCCCCGAATAACACCTCCGCAATCGCACGACCGCCCTGCGCACCCGGATACCAACCCTGAAGAATTGCAGGAATATGCTCGTCAGCCCACGGCACGCTTAATGCACTGCCGGATAATAATACCAATACAATCGGTTTTCCACTCTCGTATAAGACCTTCAGTACGTCCTCCTGAATTCCCGGAAGATTCAAGTTCAGCTTATCACCGCTGGCAAATTCATTGCCCTGGTCGCCTTCCTCCCCTTCCAGTCCTGGATCCAGTCCGAAGCAAGCAATCACCACATCACTCATATCGCATACAGCACGTACTTCCGCAATTCTGTCATTGCCGGTTGAAAGCCCTTGGATGCCCTTCTTGAACAAATGACAACCCTCGGAATAGAATACTCTGGTATCCTCGCCAAGATATTCTTTAATCCCTTCCAGTACGGTTACATACTCGGAGGAGGTTCCTTCATAATTACCAACGAGAGCCTTACGGTTATCCGCATTCGGTCCGATGACTCCGACTGTCTTCAAATTCTTCTTATCCAGAGGAAGGAGATTCTTCTCATTCTTTAATAATACGATTGATTTTTTAGAAGCCTTCTGATTTAACTTCTTATGTTCCTTGTTATCAACCTGTTCATAGCTGATCCTACTGAACGGAATCTTAGATTGATCGTCAAATAAACCAAGCTTCATCCGGGTTGTTACCAGTCTGGTCACTGCTGTATTGATCGTCTCTTCGCTTACTAAGCCATCTCTGATTGCATACAGAAGATTACCGTAGATGTTACCGCAGTTCAAGTCACAGCCGTTATTCATCGCCAAAGCCACTGATTCAACTGCATTTGAGGTAACCATATGACCTTCGTGAAAATCCTTGATTGCCCAACAGTCTGAGGTTACATGGCCTTCAAAGCCCCAGTCGTCCCGCAGGATGTCCTTCAACAAAGTCTTGCTTCCGCAGCAGGGCTCACCGTTGGTTCTGTTATAAGCACCCATGACTGCCTCAACTCCTGCTTCCTTCACGCAAGCCTTGAAAGCGGGCAGATAAGTCTCATATAAATCCTGGTTACTGACCTCCGCATTAAAGCTGTGTCTGATGTCCTCCGGGCCGGAATGCACCGCAAAATGCTTTGCACAAGCCGCCGCTTTCAGATATTTCTGATCATGTCCCTGAATTCCGTTGATAAATCTAACACCAAGTCTGGAGCTTAGGTAGGGATCTTCCCCGTAGGTCTCATGTCCTCTTCCCCATCTTGGATCACGGAAGATATTCACATTGGGAGACCAGAAGGTTAGTCCCTTATAAATATCCGTATCATTAAACTTCTGCTGCATATTGAATTTGGCTCTGCCTTCAGTAGATATCGTATCTGCCACTTCCTCCAGCAGATCCTCATCAAAGGTTGCAGCCAGACCGATTGCCTGGGGAAAGACCGTAGCCACACCGGCACGGGCTACACCGTGAAGTGCCTCGTTCCACCAGTTATATGCCTTTACACCGAGTCTTTCAATCGAAGGAGCCGTGTGTAAGGTCTGGAACACCTTCTCTTCCAAGGTCATTTTAGAAACCAGGTCCTTCGCTCTCTCTACAAAGCTTAAAGACTCATCCAAATAAGCCTGATATTCCTGCATCTTTCTATCCTCCTGATCAATTTATCTATCACTTAGTATGGTCATTCCATCAAGAAAAAATGTCCATCTGCGAGAATGGTTCAATGAGATATTCATTTCTCATTGAACCCTCCCGCAAATTTCTTATTCATCCCTATATAAACCGACAAAATAGTCCGAACTCCGAATTAATGATTCTTATCTTTTCATTGTATCTTAAGTCTATATCAAAATTTGCTTTTCAGCCTATCATATATTGCTATTGTACTCTCATGTTTTGCTAATCTTGACCTGTTTGGATCAGGAACGATAAAATAATTCAGTGAATCAACAAATGTTGTTTACAAAAACGGAAAGATATATTAAAATAGATTTTGAAGAGATGCACTATCATTCTCGCTTAAAATATAACTTTTTATTGGAATTGCAGCATCTATTATCGTAATTGTCGTTCTATTCCTAATGACGTCAAAATAGCAATATCTACTCAGTCAAAGAGCAATTATATAGCAATATTCAAATAGCAGGTTACAATCGATGACTTAAATTACGATAAGTATCATTCTGAAAGGATGGATATCATTTATGCGTATTATGGATGGAATATTTGAGAAGGTGGATTATCAGAATCACTCCTCGATTCTTCTCCATATCAACCACGAGACGGATAATTATCCCGTTCATTGGCATACAGCAATCGAGATGATCATGCCGATTGAGAACATATACACCATCAATATCGGAAAGGCTACTTACCTGTTGCAGGAGGGCGATATCTTAATCATTCCTCCCGGTGAGCTCCATGAGCTGATAGCCCCCACTGAGGGAGTGAGAAGGATTTTATTGTTCGATTTTTCCCTGATCAGCAACCTAAAGGGCCTCACGAATATCCTTACGATCCTGAGCCAGCCCAGACTGGTGACGCCGGCAACCACGCCCGATATCCATGGGCAGCTTTCCTCCTTGTTCAATGAGCTGTCAGACGAATATCAGAGTATGAATACCCTTCGGGAAGAAGCAATTTATGCTTTAATCATTCAGATGCTCGTCGTAACCGGACGAAAGTATATGAATACCGAGAATCTGTTCCCGGATGTGAAGCTGAATAAACAGCGGGAATATATAGAAAAATTCAATACAATATTCGAATATATCAGCAACAATTACACGGATGACATCTCACTGGATACCATAGCCGACGTAGCAGGTTTCAGTAAATTCCACTTCTCCAGACTCTTCAAGCAGTTTACGGATATGTCCTTTTATGACTACCTAAATCAAAGAAGAGTGAAGGAAGCGGAAAAGCTGTTGCTCGACCCCCACCTGACAATTACGGAGGTGGCAATGCGTTCCGGCTTCTCCAGTATTGCTACCTTTAACCGGGTTTTCAAGAATTTAAAGGAATGTACTCCGACGGAATTTAAGAATCTGTACCGCAGAAGAAATCACGGACATGATTAAATCATACTGATAGTTATCTTTCTTTTTTCATAGTATCATTATCTTTCCTTTAGGAAGAAAGCCTGCTTATCCGGCAGGCTTTCTTCCTGTTTATTTATCTGTATTCCGATATTCCAGCCAGTCAAAATCCGCATAATTCGTACTCTTCATTCCGTTTGAAGAGCAATATAATCCCATCGTCGTTCCAACAAAGCCTCCTGCAATATCCGTACTGAGAAGTCTGCCGTCTACATCTGCCTTGATAATATGATAACTCTTTCCGTCATGGCTGTAGGCATACTGCAGCAGCTGCCCACTTGCTGCTACTCGAAGCCGCAGTGGTTTCGGTTCCTCTGCACCCAGCATCACCTCAGCCAGTACTTCTTCCTTCCCTTCCATGCATCGGATCACCAATAATAGCTTAACACCGTTCTTTGCCGTACTCACAAACCGGTAATGGAACCGGTTATTCTGAAGCAACACAAGCCCTGCCTCCTCCTGCCTGCTCTGTGGCGTGAATTCCATGCTGGTTTCAAGTATGTAATCCTTGCTGGTCTGTCTGATTCCGAGATAACTCGGGCTGACCAGCTCCGTGATACTTTCCGGAGCCAGTTTCATGCGGAGATATCCTTTTCTCGCCGTCAGGCTGTAATTCTCCATTTTCGGATTACGGAGATAAATAAAATGATAGGATAACAGATCACCGTCAAATTCTTCCCGTTCGGGAAGCTCCTTCACCGGAGCGGGAGGAAGATCGGGTCCTTCCACAGTATCCTCCAATCGCCCAATCCCTGAATTTACTACCGGCCATCCATCCTCCCAGGTGACAGAAACCAGAAAGGTCTCTCTGCCTAAGTTTCGGTAGTATCCGCCGTAAGGGCGGGAAGCAAGCACTACCATATACCATTCTCCGTTCTGGGTTTCGACCAGATCTCCATGGCCTACATTAACTATAGGATAATTTCTACCAAGGTGCCTATGTGTCAGGATCGGATTGCCACGGTAGCCTTCAAACTGCTCGGTCAGGCTGGTTCCGGAAGCGACAGTCACCGCATGCTCATGCGCAGTCCCTGCCTCTGCAATCAGCAGATAATACCTGCCGTCCTTTTTATAAAGATGAGGGCCCTCCGGCCATACCACTTCCCGTAAGGCTCCGTACCAAATTGCGTAGGTATCTCCAACCAGACGTAAGCTTTTTAAATCCAACTCCTGTACAAAGATTTCATTATCACCGAAGTATTCAGCCACAATTTTTGCATCCGGGTCTATTCTCGCACTTCGATGGCCGGATGCTTTTTCTGACGGATCGGTACTTCGCTCCCTGCGGGCTCTCGTTCCTGTGTAGTAACATCTGCCGTCCTCATCGAAGAATAAGGAAGGATCAATTCCCTCCGCCTCCAGGAAGAACGGATAGGACCAGGGACCTGCCGGATTCTGTGCCGTCACGATAAAATTTCCGCCATGGGTAACATTGGTGGTAATCATATAAAAGGTTCCCTTATGATAGCGGATCGTCGGTGCAAAGATACCCTCCGACTGCTTCACTCCGGATAAATCCAGCTGTTCTTCCCTGTCCAGCACATTACCGATCTGCTGCCAATGTACCAGATCCCTGCTGTGAAAGATCGGTACTCCGGGAAAATAGGCAAAGGTTGAGGTAACCATATAATAATCCTCACCCACCCGGCAAATTGAAGGGTCGGGGTAAAAGCCCGGTAAAACCGGGTTTGACACTCTTGTTCTCATATTTCCTCCATTCCCGCATAGGAATATGCGCATCTGAATAAATCTGTATTACCATTTTCTGAGTTCTGCATATGATATAGTAACGCTCTTTCTGAGGTGAATACCATGCCTAAGAGCTGGGTTTACCATCCGGTCATCCCACAATATGAGGCGCTGCTCCTGTATAATGTCCTTCAGCGTCACAACGACCCCTTCGATTACTACCCGGTTGCCTTTGCGAAACGCGAGGAGGCAGGCATGAGATATCGTTTTATCTGCATTGCCCGGTCAAAGTCCGAGCCCCTGCAGGATACTCATTTTACTGG
>JAEZLY010000184.1 GCA_023414985.1 Bacillota bacterium
CTCCCATCGTCAGATTCCCGTCGGTGTAACGCAAGGAAACAGATAGGCCGTCTATCTTTTTCTCGACAACAAAGACAGTATCCGGCCTTTCCTTCAGTATTTTCTCTACAAAGCTATAGACCTCTTCCTTCGAAAAAACATCCTGCAGGCTCAGCATCGGTACATTATGCTTCACCAGTATTCCCGCTTCCCTCTTGGCTGTACCTCCAACCTTCTGAGTCGGAGAATCAGTATCTGCAAACTCCGGATTTTCCTGCTCCAGCTTACGCAGTCTCAAGGAAAGCTGGTCATATTCGTAATCCGATATCTCGGGTTCATCCTGATTATAATAACGGTCATTATGATATTTTATCTGCGCTCTCAGCTCTTCAATCTCTTCTTTGATGCCCATAGCACTCTATCCCTTCCTTATATAAAATTCTCAATTTCTCTGATTATAGCATAAACGGCAGTCAAACGATGTCTCATTCAGGTATTAGGATCAACCTTTCTTATTAGAAAAGGATCCGATCAGTTCCTCAATCTCCTTCTCGGTCACATTCCGATAATCCCCCGGTTTTAGCCTACCAAGCCTGATATTCATTATTCTGACACGTCTTAAATTAACCACTCTGTAATCAAAATGCTCACACATCCGCCTAATCTGTCTGTTCAAACCCTGGGTAAGAATAATACTGAAGGTGTTCTTATCTATCTGAACCACTTTACAGGGCTTCGTCACCGTATCAAGAATCGGAACCCCTGCGGACATTTTCTTGATAAAGTCTGCTGTGATTTCTTTATTTACTGTTACGACATATTCCTTATCGTGGTTATTCTCGGCGCGCAGAATCTTATTCACAATATTCCCGTCGTTCGTAAGCAGAATCAGTCCTTCCGAGTCCTTATCCAGGCGGCCGATCGGATAAATGCGCATTCCGTAACCGATATAATCCACAATATTATCCGGTTCTTTATGATCTGTGGTACAGACAATCCCTTCCGGCTTATTGAAAGCGATTAGGACCAGTTTCTCTTCTTTTTTTATTGGTTTACCGCAGAAGGTAACCAGACTTTGTCTTGTAACCTTTGAACCCATCTGTGCTACTTCTCCGTCTATTTTGACCTTACCCTCTTCTATATAACGATCCGCTTCCCTACGGGAACAGATTCCTGCTTCACTCAAGAATTTGTTGATACGGATTTCCTCGGTATCCTCTACCGAAGAAGTCAGCCTTTTCGTCCTTTTTGCCATAAGCCGTCTCGTCCTTCCTTCTTCTTCCTGCCTTACAAAAATATCGGCCGGTTGTATTTAGCTCATTATACTTGATTTAAAATAGTTCGTCCACCTGTTTTTCCTATGGTTCAAAAGAGTTAGCTCTATGTAAAAATGACGGACAGCTGCCTCTTCAAGCTGTCCGTCAACCAGTGCATTTGGGAAAAGCACTCCTTCCTTGCAATTACAGATAATTTTTCATGATATTGATATTGTCTTCTTCTTTTTTAACGAAATCCTTCGCTATCTCGGCACTGACACCATCCGCTTCCTCATTTGCGTGTAGCAGTCTGGTCATCTGGGTTACACCCATTGTACTGCCCTGGATTACCATCTGGGCGATGTGGCTGTCATCGGAATTAATCATGGTATTCATCTTTATATTGCCTTTCAGCATCACATTTTTATATAAAGAATTATCCTTTGGACGTACACCGTTTTTTCTCAGCTGCTGTTTTGACTTACCGGCAATGGTTCTATAATCCTGCAGCTGTTTATTCAGATCACTGTAAAATTCTCTATCGGAAGCTTTATCAAGAACTGCTTCGATTGCAGTGATGCCCATCTTTGCATTCTGATAGGTCTTCTCCAATAAATCCAGATCCACATTCGTTATCATAAAAAACACTCCTTATACTATGATTATAACCATAGTATAAGGAGTTATTGAAAGATTTATTAAGTTTTTTCTTTATGAAAATTTAGTCCTTCTGACTACCTTTCCGCCATTACTGGGACTGAATTTCACCCTCAGATGCGGATTTTGTCTCTCCGTCCTTCTTCTCTGCAGCTTTAGCCTGAGCCTTAGCCATCTTTTCGATACTCTTCCAGAAGCTGGCCAGATCCTCATCCTTCTTCTTAGCCTTCGCGCTCTTTTCGTCCGTCATTTCTGTCAATGCCGCAAAGTCTTTGTCCTCACTGCAGGCATCATAATATGCTTTCGTATCTGCATCCATCTCTCCGGAATAGATTTTCAGCTTTTTATCATCACCGGTAACAACATAGAATTTGGAAAGCGCAGGTGCCGCTGTGTTGATACTGGTAAACTTAATTTCATGATAAACATATACGACATAGGTACCTTCCTGGAGTCCCTTTTTGGTATAAGTCGAAATTTTCTTATAATCCTCAATAAACTCTGTTCTTGCCTGAAGCTCTTCCTCAGACTCGACCTTCGTGGGATCGCTGATAATACTTTTTAAGGTATCGATATCACGATTATTTTTTGCTGTATAATAGGTCTCAAACAATTTATCAATCTCAGGATAGGTTCCTTTCTTCTCGACAGGATAATCCGGAACCGGGGTCGGAGAAGGGATCGGCGTCGGTGACACTGACTCCGCCAGCTTTGCTGCGGTATTATCCGCTGCAGCCATTAAGGTATTATCCACTGCGGCAGTACCATCATCTGCAATCTCCGAATCTAAAATTGTCTGTATATGACTACTCTCTTGTGCTTTCGGTCTGTCCTGACTAACGGACAAAGTTAAAATACCAATGCCCATTGTGCTCATTGTCGTAAGTAAAATAATTTTTTTATATTTAAGTTTCATTATATCTCCTCAATTATCTCAAATAAACCATAACTATATCTGCTTTTCCTATTTTACCAAAAAGCGCAATAAAAATCAACCCAGTAATTTCATTTTTTTGTAACACTATTTAACATTTTTGTAACATTTACACCTCCTTTTCTCTTTTTTACCCCAATATCATGGATTTATTCTGATCCTGCATTATTTCCAAAACCCGTTTTTTACTGCTAAATTAGAATTTTATATAATACATATCCTGTCCATCCGGGTTTAAAAGTCATTTATTATATATAAAATATATTTTACTTATGTTCGGCAAAAATATATAATGAAAACACAATCGGTTATTTCAGAAAAGCCGCGAGTATGAAAGATTCCTGTTAATACATTATATTATTATTGCAACCTGTGTATTCTTAGCTTTAAGAAAGGTGTGGTCTATGGAACAAACCCTGAAACAGCAACTGAAGAGGATCGAAGAACAGGAGCAGAAATTCCTGGCTCAATCCGGGAATACTCTGATACAGAACACCTTATCACCAATGATGGATAAAATACAGGATAAAATCCCCGATAAGCTGCGTGATACATTGAACGGTGCTTTTTATAAGGGCTTTCAATTGATCTTCGAAAAAGGGATTCCCTACATTGAGAAGACCTATAGTAAGGATAAAATCGAGTTGGAATTCGATATCAATAATTATGCCTTAGGTAAGCGTGTGAATAAAAAGCATTTTAATAAGCTGGATCGGCACTCCAGGCAGGCAAAGCTGGTGAATACCTCTTTTTCCGTTCTGGAAGGAGGCATCCTCGGGCTCTTTGGGATAGGGCTTCCCGATATCCCTCTATTTCTTACTGTACTGATGAAAACCATCTATGAGACAGCGCTCAGTTATGGTTTTCATTACGATACTTCTGAGGATAAGACTTATATCCTGCTTCTCATCAGCGGTGCCATCAGTAAAGGTGAAGAGCAGCGGCAACTGGATCTGGAGTTAGAACTCCTTGGTGATCGGATTGACAGCGGTATTGTTGTAACAGTGAATTCTGAACAGCAGATAAAGGAGACTTCCAAAGCTCTGTCCGAGGCGCTGCTGACCGCCAAGTTCCTTCAGGGAATACCTGTCGCGGGTGCTGTCGGTGGAATCGTAAATTACAGCATCGTCAGCAGGGTAGCAACCTATGCCGGCTTGAAATACAAAAAAAGGTATATTCTGAAAAAGGTAAGCGAATAGCAGAAAACTTTCTTTACTTTGCAAATTAGATAGTATATAATAACATAGTCTGAAAAATCAGACGAACGAAGTGCCCATTCGGAACTTCGTTTTGCACCTGTAGCTCAGTGGATAGAGCGTTCGCCTCCGGAGCGAAAGGCCGCCGGTTCAAATCCAGTCAGGTGCAGTATTTTATAGGGCTGCTGATCTAGGTCTTGTAAGCCCGAAATATAGGCAGGGTCTTCTCTCACACACTGAAGCCAGTACAAATCGCCGGTTTGTGTGCCACTATCGGACAGAATTGTCCGCTCGTGACCCACAAACTCGGTGATTTGTTCTTTCGACAGTGCATTATGAGAAGACCCTGCCTATATTTCGGGCTTATTTAAGCTGTGTAACAGCAGCCCGATTTATTCTATGACGATTAATAATAGTATCTTTTTGTATCTTGATATAATTTCGTAGAAAGCAACTTCTTCTTATGCAACATGAAAAAGCAGTCTTCATATATTTGATAGAGGTGACTTTTTATGAATTCCTGTGAGCTTGTGGCTCTGGTAAGTACTTTGTCCTGCGGAATCGCTAAATGTGTTCCGAAGGAGGAGCTTCCTTTATTAATTGCTATTCTTTCTCAAATAACGGCAACTCTCGCAACGATTGTGGAGCAGGAAAACCGGCTGAACCCCAAGTCAGATAATCCCATCCTACCTCCGACACCTGCAGATTCTGCCGATGCCATTCTTACCCCGACGTCAGTACAAGACTTGACTGCCTGATCATCCCATAGAGCAACAATACGCCCGGCTGATGATTTTACTCATCTGCCGGGCGTATTGTATCTATTATACTAAACTCTTTTTACTTCATTTTTGAACCGGATTATTCATTGGTTCCGTAAAGCTGGGAAAGCTTAACCAAATGCTCGTACTTAGCCATCGCATT
>JAEZLY010000187.1 GCA_023414985.1 Bacillota bacterium
ATGCTGTATGTAACAGTCCCGTGATCATTCCGGCAGCTAGACCGGCAAGAACAGCAACCAACAGTGCAATCGGAACAGGAAAGCCGGCTAATACCAGCATAACCGTCACAGCGCCGCCGGTTGCAAAGGAACCGTCAACGGTAAGATCTGCAAAGTTCAACAGGCGGAAGGTGATATAGACACCCAGTGCCATGATGCCCCAGATTAAGCCCTGCGCGACAGAGCCGGGGAGAGCACTCAACAGATAGAGTGGATTCAGGGAGATAAAACAGCTCATATGATTCCTCCTAAGCCGGATTATTCGACTGTGATCGCCTCATAGTTGTCAGGAATTGTGACACCCAATTTGGCAGCACGATCAGCCATATATTTATAAGTTACCTTTGGAGCATATTGAATTTCCATCTTGGATACATCAGAGCCGTTGACTAAGATGTCATAAGCCATCTTACCAGTAGCATAACCGATGTCATAGTAGCTGATGGAGAGAGTAGCGATACCGCAGCCCTTGCAGATACCTTCTTCTCCGGCTATGATAGGAATTCCTGCGGGCTCTGCAACATTATTGATTGCCTCGGCACAGGAAGCTGCCGTGTTATCGGTAGGAATATAGATGACATCACTGCCCTGGCAGGCAGTCTGTGTTACGGAAGCTACGTCATTGGAGTCTGCAAAGGTATATTCGGTACAGGTGTAGCCCATATCCTTCAGATAAGAAGTAATCGTGGTTGCCTGATACTTGGAATTCGGTTCAGCGGAGCAGTAAATAATACCGATATTTTTTGCATTCGGGAATAATTCCTTGATCATGTTCGCCTGTTGATCCAAAGGAGCGAGATCGGAGGTTCCGGAGACATTGGAACCCGTCACTCCGGTCCAGTTATCGATGTCCAGGGCAGTAGCATAATCTGTGATGGAAGTGCCGAGAATCGGGATGGTGTTGGTTGCGGAGACAGCAGCCTGCAGGGCAGGAGTCGCATTCGCCATAATTAAATCATATTTACTGGAGACAAACTGATTACTGATGGTAGCGCAGGTAGCGGAATCTCCGGAAGCATTCTGCTCATCAAAGGTAACCTTATCTCCTAACTGCTCTGTCAGAGCATCTCTAAAACCCTTTGTAGCAGCATCGAGAGCTTCGTGCTGCACCAGCTGGACGATACCCACCTTATATGTAGTCTTAGCATCGGCAGCGGAACCTTCTTTACTGGTTTCAGTGTTGGAACTGCTGCAGGCGGTAAGGCTGAGAACCATTGCCAGTGACAGCACAAGCGCAATCATTTTTTTCATAATATATAATCCTCCTCTTAAAAATGCTGGAATTTATCACTTTATAGCTTTAAAGTGATAAAAGTATTATATCATGAAGTAATAGAAAGTCAATAATCTCGTAGAATTTTTATGGCTGTTTATTACTTTTTTATGAAATGGCCATTCTGTCAGGATTCTTTAGGAAAAGCTTAAGAAAATATTAAGCTTTAATGACAGGTTAAGATATTGACTTAGATGGGAAAATAAGGTAATGTTATCAAATAATGGAGAGAATATAGGGATAGTATGATTTATACTGGAAAAGTAAGGATTGTCACAAGAAAGGAAACAAAAATGTTGCGATTTTTTTCCGTACTGTTATTGATCAGTATTTTTCTTTTTACAGCCTGTGATAAGAACTCTGTACCAGCAGATCAAGAGAATGCACTGCTACCTGCCAAGGCAGAAGCTTCACCCACCCCGACTGTAGACGAATCCTCTATGCCGGAGAATAATTCGGAACCGACAGCTACTCCTAATACAGCAGATGGAGAAGAGGCTTTCATTTCCCTCGTGCCTGATAAAACTGAGGACGAATCCGGGTATCAAGTCATAGATATCACAGTAATAAGAAAAGCCGGCGGAAAGATGGTTTATCCTATGATTACCGGCATGAAGGATACCGGGCATCAGAATAGAATCAATGGGCTGATTATGGAGGATGTCCTGGCGTTTGCGGATACTGTACAGACAAAAGGAATTACGATTGACTTGTCTTATGAGATAAGCTGGCAGGGAAAGCGGCTCCTGAGTATCAGATATACAATGTATTATGAAGCAGAGGGTGCTGCTCATCCGAGCATTCTATTTTATTCTGCCAATATTGATATGAAGAATGAGAAGAAGCTGAAGCTGTCGGATGTGGTTGAGATTGATGATGAGCTGATAGGAAAGTATCAGAAGGATGCGGAATATACCGGACCTCTGGAGAAGGACGACAGATTACTTACTATTCTGTCAGAGTATCTGGGGCAAGTGGATGAGAAAGCCCTTGCCAGAGCTGATGGGAAAGAAAGCGATGATACGATTCACAGCTATTTTACGAAGGATTCCTTAGGGGTTGCTATCTCTGTGCCTCATGTAATAGGGGATTATGCCAGATACGAACTTAAATTCGAGGACATCCGCAATCTCCTAATACTTGATAACCCTATCTGGGATGATTTCCCGGACCTGTTCGCTGAATAATCATCTTTTATAGAAAGATTAGTGTTGACATTCTCACTAGCCTATAGTATGCTATGAGCATAGACACCCCCCCTGGGGGTAGGGCTGGATACTGATAGAAATAACCCCACAGTAGCTTGGAGCCCCCCTTTTTCAGGGAGGCTCCGGCTATGTGGGGTTTTGTGCCTCTTAGAGGAGGCAAAATCCTATGGGTACCCTTTGACATTACCTTAATGGAGGAGGACTATGAATAAGAAGTTTTTAGTAACCGGTATGACTTGTTCTGCCTGTCAGGCAACTGTGGAAAAAAGTGTCCGCAGACTGGAGGGCGTTCATACCGTAAATGTAAATTTACTGAACGGCAATATGAGTGTGGAGTATGATGAAGCCGCACTTGATCATACTATGATTATCAAAGCTGTGGAAAAAGCCGGATATGGTATCAGTGATTCCGTGAAGGAAGGTGCTTTTGCTGATCAGAAGAAGCAGGCGAATCCGATGCTGGAGGAACAGAAGGAAATGAAGGCAAGAGTGTTGATTTCTGTCTTGTTTCTTATTCCGCTGCTTTATCTGGCAATGGGACGTATGCTGATGCTGCCGCTTCCTAAGCAGATGGTAGGAGAAGAAAATGCCTTGACCTACGCACTTACCCAGCTGCTGTTAACTATACCGATCGTATATGTGAACAGGAAATATTATCAGGTGGGCTTTAAGACCCTGTGGCACAGAGCCCCCAATATGGATTCCCTGATTGCCGTCGGTTCGGCCGCAGCAGTACTCTATGGCATATTTGCAATTTATCGGATTGGGTATGGTCTTGGACATATGGAGATGGATGTTGTGATGAGGTATCTTCACGATCTGTACTTTGAATCTGCCGGTACAATACTTACCCTGATTACCTTCGGAAAATATCTCGAGGCAAGATCGAAAGGGAAAACCTCGGAAGCGATAACAAAACTAATGGATCTGGCACCCAAAACTGCTGTCGTTCTGCGTGAAGGCATAGAGACGGAGATACCGGCAGAAGAGGTGGTCATCGGGGATATCGTCTGTGTGCGGCCCGGACAGAGTATTCCGGTGGACGGGGAAATCATTGAGGGTAGTGCGTCAATTGACCAGTCAGCGATTACCGGGGAGAGTATTCCGGTAGAAAAGAAACCCGGTGACAAGATTATCGCTGCGACCCTGAATAAGACCGGCTTTATCCGATTCCGTGCGGATAAGGTGGGAGAAGATACGACGCTTTCCCAGATTGTCCGGCTCGTCGAGGAAGCAGGAAGCTCCAAAGCACCCATCGCAAAGCTTGCAGATAGAATAAGCGGTGTCTTTGTCCCTGTGGTAATTCTCATAGCTCTGTCAGCTTCCATCCTTTGGCTGCTGCTCGGACAGTCCTTTGAATTTGCACTTTCCATCGGAATTGCCGTATTGGTAATCTCCTGTCCCTGCGCATTGGGACTTGCTACTCCGGTTGCCATAATGGTAGGAACCGGCAAGGGGGCGCAATCCGGCATCTTGTTTAAGTCCGCACAGGCGCTGCAGCTGCTTCATAAGACAAATACGGTGGTCTTTGATAAGACCGGAACCATAACGGAGGGAAAACCCAAGGTAACTGATATACTGACAGCGGAGGGTTCATCCGAGGAACAGCTGCTAAAGCTTGCCGCTTCCATGGAGAAGCCTTCGGAGCACCCGCTGTCTGAGGCTATTGTGGAGAAAGCCCTGGAAAGAGGAATTGCGCTGATCGAAGCCAGAGAGTTCCATGCTGTACCGGGAAAGGGTATCACTGCGGAACTGGATGGGAAACGTTATATAGCAGGAAATCAAAGCTTCCTTTTGGAAACGTTCACTAAAGAGCATAAAAGCAGAAAAGAAGCCGACGACTTGGTTGACAAGGCAGAGCTTCTGGCAAAACAGGGAAAGACCCCGATGTATTTTGCTTCAAAGGAAGGCCTATTAGGAGTTATTGCAGTGGCTGATACCATAAAACCTACCAGTAAGGGAGCAATATCGGAGTTGAAGCAGATGGGGGTCGAGGTAATCATGCTGACAGGTGACAACCGGGCAACCGCTCAGGCAATCTGTGATGAGCTCGGAATGGACCGGGTTTCTGCCGAAGTGCTGCCGCAGGATAAGGAAAGAGAGATCAGACTGCTTAAGGAACAGGGAAGGAAGGTCGCCATGGTCGGTGACGGAATCAATGATGCCCCTGCGCTTGCAAGAGCAGATATCGGAATTGCAATTGGTGCTGGAACGGACATCGCAATCGAAGCGGCCGACGTCATATTGATGAAGAGCAATCTGCAGGATGTGGTGACGGCAATCCGTTTGAGCAGGGCTACGCTTCGGAATATTAAGGAGAATCTGTTCTGGGCATTTTTCTATAATACCTTGGGGATCCCCCTGGCAGCAGGAGTCTTCTATCTGGGCCTTGGCTGGAAGCTGAATCCGATGTTCGGTGCGGCTGCCATGAGCTTAAGCTCAGTATTCGTGGTTACCAATGCGCTGAGGCTGAAGTTCTTTCGTCCCTAGAACGAATAAGATAGCAATGCTTATGTAAGGCTGAAAGATAGTATTATACTGCCCTAACAATAAAGACCAGGATTAATTTAACAGGTAACAAAACGATTGTAAGTAAGAAAGTTACACTTAAAATATGATTCAAGGAGAGATTAGAATGAAGAAAGTAATTGAAATTAACGGAATGAGCTGTGGACACTGCCAGGCAAGAGTTGAAAATGCGTTGAATGAAATTGCAGGAGTGGAGGCAAAGGTTGAGCTGAAGAAGAACAGGGCGATTGTTAACTTAAAATCTGAGGTTACTGACGAGACTCTGAAGAATGCAGTCACGGAAGCAGGATATGAGGTTGTATCCATCGCAGAAAAAAAGGGGCTCTTTTCCTAAAGAGCAGCATTGAAGCATACAGGGAAGGCGGTATCCAATGAAGGCAGATAAGGAAAAGGTGGGCAGACTGCTTCGGACAGCGAGAGGACAGATTGATGGGATTCTCAAGATGATTGAGGAGGATCGGTACTGCATCGATATCTCCAATCAGATTATTGCAACAGAAGCATTGTTGCACAAAGCAAACAGGGAAGTGCTTCATGCTCACATTGACATGTGTGTCAAGGAAGCAATCGAAAGCGGCGAATCTGATCAAAAGCTGGAGGAAATCAGAAGCATTGTAGATAAGCTGACAAAATAATATATGAAACCTGATTGGGCATCCGATTCCGCTTGGTATCGGATGTCTTTTCAATTCATAAGAAATTGCGTCCTATGAATTAAAAAGCCCTCCGTATAGCGAACATAGTTCGCATTGGGATGCGCACGCCGCTTAATCGGAAGATAGCCGCAAGCGGCTACGCGGCGGCGCGAGAATGTGCCAAGGCACATTCTTTGTTCTAAGGCTGAATGCCGTTGATAAAATTTCCCTGTAATGATATACTATGGAAAGGTAAGGGAATTTAAGTGATTAAAATGCTGTGAGGGCATTCAGTCATAGAGGAATGGGAGTACGTATGATTTATCCGAAGAACTTAGAAAAAGGTTATAAAATCGGGGTGTCGGCGCCGTCTGCCGGAATGTGCTCCATACCGGATCAGACACGTCTGGAGAGTGGTGTAAAGCATTTTGAAGAGCTGGGTTATCCGGTGATCATTACGGATCATGTCACATCCGACCAAAAAGGAGCAAGCGCAAGCGGTAAGGTTCGTGCGAAGGAACTGACAGAATTAATTCAAAACCCTGAAGTCCGGGCAGTCATAGCAGCAAGCGGAGGAGATTTTCTGATGCAGATGCTTTCCGAACTGGATTTGGAATTAGTGAGAAGCAATCCGAAATGGCTGCAGGGCTTTTCCGATATTACAGGATTACTGTTTACGGTTACCACCAATCTGGAGATAGCAACCCTGTATGCGAACAATTTTAGTTCCTTTGGTATGCAGAATTGGCACAATTCCCTTACTGAAAACATAAAATTACTGGAGGGAGAGCCACTCATACAGCATAGCTTTGATTTCTATCAGGCAGGCTATAAGCCACGTATCACAGGACTGGAGGAATTTGTCCCGGAGCTTCCGGTGAACTGGATCAACGTTACTTCCGGAGGTCAAATCACCTCGGAGGAATTGACGATGACCGGGCGGACGCTGGGTGGTAACCTGGATGTGTGCCTTAATCTGGTTGGTACGAGATTTGATAAAGTAAGAGAGTTTGTTCATAAATATCGAGAGGATCGGATCTTATGGTTTTTTGAAAGTTTTAGCTTGGATAGCTCCGATCTCATCAGAGGGCTATGGCAAATGAAGGAAGCCGGATGGTTTGAGCATGCTGCCGGTTTTATCTTTGGCAGACCGGCATTTTTTGAAGAACAAAATAGTATTTCCTATACAGAAGCGATTGTGATCGGCTTGGAAAATCTTCAGCTGCCTTTCATTCTCGAGGCGGACATTGGACATAAGCCGCCTCAGCTGGCCATGTTGAACGGAGCAATTGCCGGAATTAAAAGCTATGGGGGAAAGGGTAGTATTACTTTTGAAAGAAGGTAAATGGATGGATGGAGAGGGAAGAGCAGAAGCAAGTCTATGAGGAGCCGGTAACAGCCGGTAAGGAAGAAGATATATCGACTGAGGTTAAAGTCGATCAAGATGAAACAGAAGTACAGGGAATGAAACCGACAACCGTAAAGACAGATTCATCAGAATTAACAGCTGATCAAAAAGATACGGGGGAATTCAAAAATTCACCGGCTGCCGAAGGAAGGGATTTTCTCCGGAAGCTGTTATTTCCTTTGCTCTTTTTTATCGCAACAATTATCTATCTTGAGCTTGTGGTTCATGTACTGATCTACCGCAGAATAGACGGGAAGATAATCTACCCGATTCTGTTTGCGATTCCCTGTGGTTGTATCCTGACTTTTCTTACCGGTTTCTTTGGGAAGCGGATCAACCGGATTCTTCTTTGGGTTTTGACGGTCTTTAGCTGTCTGATTTATCAGGTTCAACTGGTTTATTACTATGTTTTTAAGGTTTATTTCTCTTTTCAATCCCTGGGACTCGCGCAGGATGCGATCACGAATTTCTATTCCGATGCCCTGAAGGCGGTGTGGACGAATCTCGGCGGCTTAATCAGTCTGCTGCTTCCGGTAGTCCTTCTGACAATCATCCTGAACAGCAGGATTGATTACGGCAGGAGGAAGATTACTCTTCAGGCTGTACTGCTTGGAGGCGGAACGGTCTTTCATGCTGTGGCACTGCTGGCACTGCTGTTTTTTGGAAAAGCTGATTATTCTCCCTATGATTTATATTATCATTCCGGTGTTCCTGAGCTATGTGGTCAGCAGCTGGGGGTGATTACGATGTCCAGGCTGGATATCAAGGGATTGTTCTCAAGGGAGGAGGAGTTGGTTCTGGCCGGTACGAGAGGCAGTGGTACTGACAGCGTCATCAGGCCTTATAGTACTCCTACACCGACACTTGCTGCGGTTCATACGATCGCGTCCCCCGATTCGGCAGTGGCTGAAGCTGCAGAGCTTTCTAAAGCACCGACTACTGCTGCATCACCGACGCCAATTCCCATTGACACATCGCCCAATATTCTTAACATTGATTTTAATGCACTTGCTGATTCCGAAAAGGATAAGACGGTACAGACGCTCCACCGATATTTTGCCACTGTACCACCCACCAATAAAAATGAATATACGGGAATGTTCCGGGGCTATAATCTGATCATGATTACCGCGGAAGGATTCTCCCCCTATGCTGTCAGTCAGGAGAAGACACCTACCCTTTACCGTCTGACCAGGGAAGGCTTTGTATTTAACAATTTCTATACAGCATTATGGCAGACCAGCACCAGTGATGGAGAATAT
>JAEZLY010000200.1 GCA_023414985.1 Bacillota bacterium
AGCCTGAACCGGACAGGATAAGACCCGTTCCTGCAAATTGTCCCGCTGAGGTAAGATTTGTCATAGAAATAAAAACAGCCATCCAGGCAGGGAGACCACCGGAAACTGCCATCAGTCCGAACGTAAAGGATACAGGCAGATAGCCGAGTGCAATCGGATAGCCACGTTTTAACCCGTATGTAAAATCATTTTTCATTGCCATGCCTCCGAAGTAAATTCAAATTGCCAAAAGATTATTCTAATTATACTCTAAAGAATTGGAAAAGCAAGATTTCTTGAAAAATCTTGAGAAGTAGGGAAAATATGGTATAACCGTCCTGTGTCGAATGGAAAGGGATAAATATATTTGCGTAATACCCTGCAATACGTTATAATAGTAATGATATTTCCCAGGAAAATGCTATAAATGCTTGATTTTTCCCACTTTTATAGTATGATGGTAATGAAGGCGGACTGGAGGATAATATATGATTAATTTTGATGAGGAATTAGAAAAATTTGAGCCAAGCTTAGAGATTGAGCAGGCGGAGGATGTCATAAATAATAATGATCTGACAGACGTAACGGACATCTTAAAAGAGATATTAAAGGGAACAAAAGACAAATAATCAATCATAAGATGAAATGGACAGGTGGGGATGGTATGATTTGCCCGAGTTGCGGAAGTAATATGTCGGACAAGAAGAAAAGGTGTGAACGCTGCGGCACGGATATGACGATTTATCAGAAAATATACAGAGCTTCCAATCAACACTATAATATCGGCCTTGCTAGAGCGAGAGTTCGGGATTTATCCGGTGCAATCCTCTCTTTAAAAAGCAGCCTTGAATTAAATAAAAAGAATACCAATGCCCGAAATCTTCTGGGCCTGATTTATTATGAAATGGGTGAGACCGTTGCTGCGTTGAGCGAGTGGGTCATCAGTAAGCATTTCCAGCCTGCGGATAATGATGCGGACGAATATATCAATAAGGTTCAGTCTAATCCAACCAAGCTGGATGCGCTGAATCAGGCGATTAAGAGATATAATACTTCACTCACCCTGGCGAAGCAGGGCAGTGATGATCTATCCATTATCCAATTAAAGAAGGTAGTCAACCTAAATCCCCATTTTATCAGGGCTTATCATCTTCTTGCCCTGCTGCATATGAAGATCGGGGAGAAGGAGAAGGCAAGGAAATATCTCAGTAAGGCTTTGAAAATTGATGTTTCCAATACTACCACACTTCGATATTTAAAGGAAATCACGCCTCAGGAGACAGCAAAGGATCCGGAAGGCAATCCGGAGGCAGAAACCATTGGCTCGGGAGCAATCATGCCGATCTCCTCTTACCGTGAGGACAAGCCGAATATCATGGCATTTATTAATCTGGTTATCGGAGTTATCATAGGAGTGGCTGTCATGGCAATCCTCGTGGTTCCGACTCTGACAAAGAATAAAAATGGTAACGGCGATACGGATGTCGCTGACTACGGAACTGCTCTTGCCCGTATGGAAGAACAGGATAATACCATCGCTTCCCTAAAGAATGAGAATGAAGATCTGAAAACTCAAGTGGAAGATCTTCAGGGACAGATTGATAAAATGGTTATACCCGAGGATAAATCAGCACAATATCAGCCTCTGATCCAGGCAGTCGGATTGTATCTGACAGAGCTTGGAAAGAGAGAAAGTGACAGAAACTTCTTAAAGGTGGCTGATCTGTTGGCAGGAATTGATGATACTAAGATAGAGAATGAGGATGCCAAGAACCTGGTTACAACCCTTCGTACTACAGTATACCCGAGCGTAGCACAAGCGCAATATGAGAAGGGGCACAATCTTTACAGTGACGGTAAGTATAAGAAGGCGATCGAAGAACTGGCCAAAGCAATGGTCTATGATCCGAAGGATGTAGATCCGGTTTATTTTACAGCCAGAGCATACCATCGTCTGGATGATAAAGAAAATGCAGCCATTTACTATAATATTGTACTGAAGGATTTCCCGGATTCCGATAGAATCTCGGACGCACAGAATTTCCTGGAACAGGTTCAGAAATAGAGCAAGAAGGAATTAATTAACTTAAGATAAGAGTGTATGGAAAAAAGACGTTTCATGGAGAATAGCCGTCAGGCTGTTCCATAAAAGGTCTTTTTTTCGTCGGTAAAATCAGAAGTAAAAATATGGAAATCAACAAATTGGTTATGAAAGGAATACCATCATAGAAGCAGGAGGGATTGAGTTCATGCAGGAAGGTAATCTACAGGGCAGGAACATAAGTAAGGCAAGAGAGGAGGGAACAACCTATGATGTCAGCGGCAGATGCCTGATTATCCGTTTACAGGAGGAATTGGATCACCATAATGCAATCCGGATTAAGGATGCGGCAGACCGTCTGATTGATCGGAATAATATCAAGCATATCATCTTTGATTTCTCGGGGGCAGGCTTTATGGACAGCGCAGGAATTGGAGTAATTATGGGTCGATATCGCAAGGTCATTTTCATAGGGGGCAAGACGGCAGTAGCGAATGTCAATTCGACCGTGGACCGGATTTTCCGGATCTCGGGCCTTTATAAGATAATTGAGAAATATGATACGGTGGAAGCTGCGCTGAGTATCATCAAGGAAAGGGGATAAGAAAGGCTATGAAGGATAAGATTGAGAGGAACGAAATGACTTTGGATTTTGAGAGCAGATCGCAAAATGAGAGCTTTGCCAGGACGGTCGTAGCTGCTTTTGCCACACAGCTGGACCCGACGATTGAGGAGCTGGCTGATATAAAGACAGCAGTTTCGGAAGCGGTGACCAATTGTATCATCCACGGCTATGATAATACCGTAGGCATCATCCGGATGCACTGTGTCATAAACAGAAATGAGCTTCTGGTGGAAATCTCTGATCGGGGGGTTGGGATACCCAATATAGAGAAAGCGATGGAACCGCTCTACACTACCCGTCCCGAACTGGAACGCTCGGGAATGGGCTTCTCCTTTATGGAAGCCTTTATGGACGAGCTTGAGGTGGAGTCCGAGTTAGGGAAAGGGACATTGGTACGGATGACAAAGAGAATCGGAAGGCAGGAGAAGCTGAAGGAGGCTACACAGGAAGCCGGGCAAAGGGCTTAGAACATATAGCAGGAGGAAGTTCAGACAGCTGCGAGGAAGGAGTGGGGTTTAATGTGGATACGCTTGAGCTGATCAGACTATCTAAGGAGGGCGATAGGGAAGCCAGGGACAGGCTTGTTACGGAAAATGTAGGACTGGTGTGGAGTATTGTTAGGAGATTCGCCAACCGGGGACATGAGATGGAAGATCTGTTCCAGATTGGAAGCATCGGCCTGATCAAGGCAATCGATAAATTTGATACCACCTATGAAGTCAAGTTTTCAACCTATGCAGTCCCGATGATTACGGGTGAAATAAAGCGTTTCCTACGGGATGACGGTATGATCAAGGTCAGTAGATCCCTTAAGGAGACGGCGACAAGAATTAGAGCCGTGAGGGAGCGCTTTGGGAACCAGTACGGCCGTGAGCCGTTATTGGATGAGATTGAGGAAGAATTGAATATACCGAAGGATGAAATTATCATGGCCCTGGAGACAGGCGCTGAAGTGGAATCCTTATATAAGACCATCTATCAGGGGGATGGAAGTCCAATCTATCTGATTGACAAATTAGCAGAAACAAAGGATGAAAGCGAAAATTTAGTGGACAGGCTTGCCCTGCGGGAAATCATTGCTTCTCTGGATGAGAAGGAGCAGGAAATTATCAAGCTTAGATACTTTAAAGATAGAACACAGACAGATATTGCGAAGGAACTGGGGATATCCCAGGTGCAGGTATCCCGTATGGAAAAAAGAATCCTAAAAATCATGCGGGAAAAGCTTGGTGCCTGATTAGCTCTTTATCAGCAATTATTTACCAGTATAGCCAAATCGAAAACTCATATAATATCATTATGAAAAAGAAGGCATCAGAAGTAAATTCTGATGCTTTTTAATTTATAGGAAAGTGCATCCTATAAATTAAAAAGCCTCTCCGCATAGCGAACGTAGTTCGCTTTGGGATGGCGCACGCCGCTTAATCGGAAGTTAGCCGCAAGCGGCTACGCGGCGGCGCGAGAATGTGCCAAGGCACATTCTCTGTTCTGTCAGGAAATACATGCATTGCTATGAAAGAACGACAGGATGAACGGAGCGTGGGAAAATGTCCGCAAAAAGAAAAATAGTGATTATCGCAGCATGCCTTATTATATCAGCAATTATTATTGTTGTATGTGTGGAGTGTTTCGGTAACGGCCAGCCGTCAAAATTTGACGGTACTTTGGTAAAATCATTGGAGTATTGTATTTGAAAGGAGGGTGGTTTTCTATGGCTGATCAAAAAAAGAGTTCTGCCTCCGGTGTTGTCAGGGAACAGGACACTCAAAAGAGAAATGAAAAATATAACCAGTATGTAAAAGAACAGACACCCAAATTCAGTGTTGCAAAAAATGCCTGTAAGGCATTCCTGATCGGCGGTATTATCTGCACCATAGGACAAGCATTTATTATGCTTTATAGTTCTATGGGAGCGGATAAGGAGACAGCAAAGCTGTATAATACCGTGACTCTGGTTTTTCTGTCCATACTGCTTACCAGCCTCGGCTATTATCAGAAGCTTGCAAAGTTCGGCGGAGCCGGGACATTGGTTCCTATCACCGGTTTTGCAAATTCAGTAGTAGCCCCGGTGGTTGAATATAAAAAGGAAGGACAGGTATTCGGTATCGGATGTAAGGTATTTACCATCGCAGGACCTGTAATCCTTTATGGTATATTTACCTCCTGGGTTCTCGGGCTGATTTATTATCTTTTGAAGCAATTCAAAGTGATTTGAAGGGAAAAGAGGAGCAACTATGGCACAACAGGTAAACCAAACTAAAATGGTAGGCAAGCAGAGCCTTCAATTTCAAAATCCCCCAGTCATACTGGCCGGATCCTCGATTGCCGGAAAAAAAGAAGGAGAAGGTCCTTTAGGCAAGCTTTTTGACACGATTGAGGAGGATCCTCTCGTTGGGAAGCAGACCTGGGAGGAGGCTGAAAGCGAATTGATGCGCTTGGCATCCTTGAAGGTTCTTGAAAAAGCAGGACTTCAGAAGGAGGATATCCGGTACCTGATCGGAGGAGATTTACTGGGTCAATTGATTGCTACCTCCTTCGGAATCGGGGAACTGAAGATACCGATGCTTGGAATTTACGGGGCCTGCTCTACGATGGGAGAGGCGATGACAATCGGAGCAATGATGATTGACGGTGGATTTGCGGATAGGGTATTGGCGATCACCTCAAGTCACTTTGCAGGAGCTGAGAAACAATTCCGTTTTCCTCTGGATTATGGGAATCAAAGACCCTTTTCTGCTTCCTGGACGATTACAGGCAGCGGAGCAGTTGTTATTTCAGATTCTGAACGGGCCAAAATACCGGCAGGCGAGGGAAGAATAGTAATCAAAGGAGTCACGATCGGAAAAATTGTTGATTATGGGTTGAAGGATTCCATGAATATGGGAGCATGTATGGCACCGGCTGCTTATGAGACAATTCGTCAGAATTTTGAGGACTTTGGAATTGATCCGACCTATTATGATAAAATTATTACCGGCGATCTTGGTTATGTCGGAAAGAATATCCTGATCGACCTATTGAAGGAGAAGAATTATGATATCTCCGCAAATCATATGGATTGCGGAATTGAGATATTTGATAAAGACAGTCAGGACACTCATGCAGGAGGAAGCGGCTGCGGCTGTTCTGCCATCACCTTTACCGGCTATATCATGAAGCAGCTCACAGATGGAGTATGGAAGAGAATTCTGTTCATACCAACCGGTGCGCTGTTATCACAGGTAAGCTTTAATGAAGGAAAAAGCGTACCG
The DNA here is from genome assembly GCA_023414985.1 of Bacillota bacterium. Classification (GTDB taxonomy): domain Bacteria; phylum Bacillota; class Clostridia; order Lachnospirales; family Lachnospiraceae; genus Mobilitalea. The sequence continues at coordinate 5,897 of JAEZLY010000200.1, forward strand.
GGGATTGCGCATGCTGTTATCGTGGAAAGGAGCTAAGCGGTATGGAATATTTAAAAGCGTTTTTAGTGGGCGGTGCAATCTGCGCAGTGGTACAGATTTTACTGGACAATACCAAGCTGTTGCCGGGTCGGGTCATGGTGATTTTAGTATGTCTCGGAGCAATTCTCGGAGCAGTCGGGGTGTATGAGCCCTTTGCAAAATGGGCAGGCGCAGGTGCCGGTGTACCGCTGACCGGATTTGGCAGCGTCTTGTTTAAGGGTGTGAAAGATGCGGTTGATAAAGACGGCTTCATCGGAATCTTCAAGGGTGGTTTCACCGCCTCCGCTGTCGGAGTATCCGCAGCCTTGATTTTTGCCTATATTGCCTCCTGGTTCTTCGGACCGAAGATGAAATCATAAATCAAAGATGGGAATAACAAAGATACGGTGCGATGACAGGGGTGATCTATTTTTCCTTCCGATTATTACTTTCAGGTAATTCTATCTTCCGCATCAGAGCTTATGGAATTCCGTCGGAGCTTAGCGACTTCTATGTCGCAAGCTCCTAAATCGTCCTTCCATGGACGATTTCCGGAATATTGCGCTCTGATCCGAAAGCAAGGATTACCAGGAAAGTGATAAAGTCAGTCAAATAGATCATCCCTGCCATCACACCTGTGTTTCTATGATTAAATAATGAATCTTATCTTGATAGATTTATATATAAACAATTTATGTACATACAATTTATCAGAATTTATAATGATTGATATACCTAAAAAAAAGTGAACCCCTAAGGTTATTTGATATTGGCCTTAAGGATTCACTTCTAAAATAATCGTTTTTAATCTAGTAACTAATGAACTTCGTATGATATGATGCAACAGAGTATAGCTGCTATATTAACCGTTTATGGTAAGGTTGTAGTTCCGTCAGTCGTTGGTTCGTCTTCATAGACCGGGTCGGTAGTTTGGGTACCGTCTGCCGGAGGGGTTTCCGTCTGAGGGTCCTGGTAGTACGGATCATCTTCATAACCGTCCTCGTTGTACGGATCATAGGAGCTCGTATCCGGCGTTGTCTGTGGCGGTTGATAGGAAGAAGCTTTTGTGTGGAGCGGGCAGGTCTTACTGGGATAGAGATAAGGAGTATCGGCAGTCTTACCGGTCTCACTCTTTACTAAGAACACGCCTTCTTTAACACGAGGGCAGAATTCTGTAGCTAAATCCTTGGAATCCTCACAAATGGCGGCCTTTACATGGATATCGCAATATTCTGTCGGCTGAGTACCCTTTGCAAAATACTCTACCTTGGTCGTATTACCGCCCAGATACTCATCGCAGACACCTTCGACAGCCAGCTTACCGGATTTGGTGCATATTTTAGCAGTCACGATAGAATCGGGTATCTTAAAATCTTTTGTTTCAAGATTCTTCTCTGTATGGATTCGCTCCATTATCGTCTTCCATATCTTACGGTTATAAGTCTTGTCCGTCTGGCTTTTGTTTGTGTCAAAGCCTGACCATACTGTTGCCGTATAATACGGTGAAAAGCCTGCAAACCAGAGATCATTATAGTCAGAGGTGGATCCTGTCTTTCCGGCGATCGGCATATCAATGGATAGCTTTAAGTTCTTACCGGTTCCTTTATTGACTACGTCCTCCATGGCACTGGTCAGCAGGAATGCGGTTGATTCCTTCATGACTTGTTCATGCTCGGGCTCCTTGGTGAGCAGTACTTTACCGTCGTGATCCAGAATTTTCGTATAAAACCTTGGTTTGGTATAAACACCGCTATTGGCGATTGAAGCATAAGCAGCGGTCAGTTCCAGATTGCTGACACCGTCCGTTAGGCCGCCGAGCGCCATGGGATAATTAATATCGGAAACAACACGCCCGTCGGATTCTTTTCGGGAATCAACAAGGGAAGTAAAACCTAATTTTAATAAATAATCATAACCAACCTGAGGTGTAACCTCCACAAAAGTCTTTACCGTTACGATATTCATGGAGTTATAGATACCTTGCCTCAAAGTGCTGAGACCGTCATATTTCTTGGTGGCAGTCCAGTTGTTCACTTCCTTCTTTGTACCCGGATAATAGTAGGGACCCGAGTCATCCTGAACAGTGGCCAAGGTCATGCCTGCACTATCTAACGCCGGCAAATAGGTTGATAAAATCTTAAAGGTGGAACCGGGCTGCCTTGTCGTATTGGTCGCACGATTTAAGGTTCGGTTACCAGTCTTTTCACCGCGGCCGCCTTCGATGGCAACTACCTCGCCGGTATGCTGGTCCATCACAACGAAAGAGGTCTGAGGCTGTATCGTCATCGTGATATTTTCGCCGAGAATGGTATCTCCGTCGTCAACCATAGCATCGCGAAACTCTGCGATTTTCTTGTTCATGTCATCCTTATCGAGGAACAGCAGAGAAAATTTGCTGCCGTTGTCATCTACATAAAGATTATCAGGATCCTTGTAATTCTTGTAGTATTCCAGCAGATCATTGCCATGGTAATGAATCGTGGTTTTCTCCGCATCGTTCTTCTGTACCGATAAAGCATAGGTGAGCTCCCAATAGGAGGTACCCATAGCAGGGAAATTCTTTTCATCTGAGAAAACATCATCACAAATTCCCTGAATGGTTGAGTCCTGAGTGGTATAGACACTCAAACCTCCGCTGTATAACAGGTTGGAAGCCTGAGCCTGTGTATAGCCCAGCTCTGTCTGTAGGTCGTCCATCACCTGTTCGATCAGCTCATCTGTAAAATAACTGTAATAGGAGGAAGAACCTTCCTCTTCGTTGACGGATTGGATTCTGGAATATACATCATCTGCTACTGCATCATCATATTCCTCCTGGGTGCAGTAGCCCTGCTTTAACATTTCATCCAGAATTTCCTGCCTTCTCACTGCATTCCGTTCGGGATGGGTGATCGGGTTGTGATAAACAGGCAGCTGAGTTACTGCTGCGATTGTCGCAGCTTCCGAAAGAGTCAGATCCTTGGCATCTTTGTTAAAGTATCTCTTGGAAGCCGTCTGTATTCCAAAGGTTCCGGATCCAAGGTTGATCGTGTTTAAGTAATATTCAAGGATGGTATCCTTATCCAGGCGGTTTTCCAGCTGGATTGCCAGATACTGCTCCTGAATCTTACGTTTTAACCGTTCCACAAAGGTAGCTTCGCGGCCACCGTTAAATACCTGATTCTTCAACAGCTGCTGGGTAAGTGTACTGCCACCCTGATTAAAATTACCGGAGGTCAGACCCAGAACACCCGCACGTAAGATTCCTCTGACATCAATACCGTTATGTTCATAGAAACGTTCGTCCTCAATACAAATAAAGCTGTATTTTACCCATTTTGGGAGATCGGTCAGAGGTACATAAACACGGTTTGCCTCAGCACCGATCAAATTCTCTATGGCATTGCCATCTTTATCATAAATAGTAGTAGTATAACCGGTAGGAACAACATTAATCTTGGAGATATCCGGCGCACTGTCTATGAGGCCTTTCAATAATCCGAAGCCTGCGAAGGTGCCAACTATTCCGACAAAAACAACCAGGACGATGAATAAGCGAAACAAGGTAATTCTCGTTTTCGAAACCAATCGTCTGGAGGTTGATTTTATATAATGCTGTTTCTGTTCAATGCCTCTTTTACTGTAGTCCATAAAAACCTCCGATCGCAATAAGCATATATAACAGTTCAGAGTCTGCGATAAGCAAAGCTGGTACTTTGTTCATACGCGTCCATTATATCAAATTTGACCCATGAAATAAAGCATAATTTCTCCAAGCCCGTATCGTGTATACAAAACTAATAATTCGTATGATATACAGTATAAAAGTACTATTTTATTTAATTAATTATACAAATATACATGAAAACGCAAGAAGATAATCAAGTATACGGGATATGTGCACACAAAATGTGAAGATGTGTCGAAATATAAGGAAGAGGATAGTTTGATGCGTTAAAAACGACTTTCGTTCCCTAAATATACTGTGTATAATGAAATTTGTCAGCAAATTTTCTTAATTTTAGTGGGGGTAATGTAATATGAAACAGGTACAGCTACTTTTTAGCAGCAAGGTCAAGCTCGAAGATGATCAGGAATTGGCACTTGATTACTTCCTCACCGAGATAATTTCGGAAGTGGATCGGGTCACTCCATATTTTGGGGTAGGAGTGACTAAACAATCCGGTGCTACATCAGAGACTGACGAGGTATGTGGGGTATCGGCTTCAAAGGAGACAGCTATGTGGATCCTGGAAAAGTTATACCGGAATCAAGTAACGCCTATTTCACTGGTAGAAATAGTGGATGAGCTGGTGAGTATGGCTGAGGTGTGAATTTATTCCTCTTCACACGAAAAGAACCCCGGAGTGGCTTCCTTTGGAAGACATCACGGGGCTCTTTTTTATAGGAATTTTCTGTGTTCCTTTAATCAAAGAGATGAATTTTACCATCCAGCGCAGTAAAGTATACCACTCCGGCTTCCTCCAGAATAGCGGAAGCATTCGTCAACTCTGTTATCTTTTTGGTAAAGGAGGGATATTTGCTTGGAGGGACCAGTACCTCAAGATGAACCAAATCTGTATAATCCGAGGCTAGGACGGAAAGCTGTTCCTGCGAGATGTAATATTGAAGCTTGCCGATCAGGTTATAATCTGTAGTGATGATCGCTCTGGTACCAAGCTCCTTGAGAATAATCCGGGAGTGGGCCAATCCCTCCAGCACGGCGGACTGGTAGGCTTTGACCAGACCACCGGTCCCGAGTAAAGTACCCCCGAAATAGCGGGTGACTACAACTAAGACATTGGTGAGTTCATGAGCAAGCAATATATCGAGCATAGGCCTTCCTGCAGTCTTACTGGGTTCTCCGTCATCAGAGCAGCGCAGCAGCGGCTGATCTGTCCCTATACTATAAGCATAGCAGTTATGGGAGGCATCCCAATTTTTTTTCTTTAATGCTTCAATGATTTCAATAGCGGCTTCTTCTGACTCTACGGGACTTAAGGTCGCTATGAATCTGGATTTTTTCACAATAACTTCGCCCGTACCACCTTCGTATATTGTCTTAAAGGCTTCCTTCATTACGAAAACTCCCTTCCGACGGATTGCAATTCTTGCCAGGGTATCCCGGATATGATATCATAAAACAGGGTAGGAAGAAATTCTGGTTTCTTTCTATTAAAAAATGACAGGACAAAGCGATATGCTTTGACGAGATAATATGAAGCTAAAATATCTAACCTGGCTGCCTGCAGCAGTGATTCTAATCGCAATCTTTCTTTTTTCCTCAAAGACGGCGGAGGTATCACAGGAAAGCAGCCTTGGTATATCAATTGCAATTATTCAGCTATACGATCATATAAAAAACCTGCCGTTGCAGGGTCCGGAAAAGATGAAGCTGCTGGCACTGATTGATCACATAGTACGCAAGACGGCACATTTTACGGAATATGCTTGTCTTGCTGCGGCGATTGCGTTCCATTTCACAGTTTGGAAAAAAGGGATCCATTATAGGACCTGGATTCCGGTGCTGATCGCCGGGTTTTATGCGGCCACAGATGAATTCCACCAGACCTTTGTTGCAGGGAGAAGCGGCCAGGTGTCGGATGTGCTTCTGGATACTGCGGGAGCGGCTACCGGAGCTTTCCTGTTCTGCATCCTTCTGTTATTGATTAATCGGTTCAAGCAAGGACGGTCAATGCTATAGGACAGGTGTGAAACGGTTCGCTTCTGCTGTATAGATATATTCGATACCGGATAGAACCTTTTCCAGTTCGAGCCGGTCTATGGAGAGACTTTTACAAAGCTCCTCCAAGTTATGATATTCATCCCGAAGCTTCGTGTTTATGAAGCTGAGCAGGATGTATGGATCCTTTGGAATTGTCATGGGATACTCCTTGCATTCATTCATGATACCTTTATAATTATGCACATTATTTTATTATTTTCAAGATAATTGTTTTGAAAGGCTAGGCGGCAGATATGGATTTATTCGATTACATGAGGGAAAATACAATGAAAAAGGAGGCCCCCCTGGCTTCCAGGCTCCGACCTGTGACCTTGGATGAGGTAGTGGGTCAGCGTCATATCATAGGGAAGGATAAACTGTTATACAGAGCAATCAAAGCAGATAAAATCAGTTCCATTATATTCTACGGACCTCCGGGTACGGGTAAGACAACCCTGGCAAAGGTGATTGCCAATACCACGAGTTCTTTGTTCACCCAGATTAACGCGACTTCCGCAGGTAAGAAGGATATGGAAGCAGTAGTGGAGGAAGCGAAAACCAAGCTTGGCAGCTTTGGAAAACGTACAATCCTTTTTATCGATGAGATTCACCGGTTTAATAAGGGGCAGCAGGATTATCTGCTTCCTTATGTAGAGGATGGGACAGTGATCCTGATTGGTGCGACTACGGAGAACCCCTACTTTGAGGTGAATTCTGCGTTGCTGTCCCGTTCCATCATTTTTGAATTGAAGCCTCTGGACAAGGAGGATATTAAGACACTGCTGCATCGGGCCGTATATGACAGAGATCGTGGTATGGGAGCTTATGATGCAGTCATCGACGAGGAAGCTTTGGAGTTTCTGGCGGACATCTCCAACGGGGATGCCAGAGCAGCACTGAATGCCATTGAGATTGGAATACTTACGACAGAACGTTCCGGGGACGGGAAGATCCATATTACCCTTCCGGTTGCCTCGGAATGCATACAGAAGCGCGTCTTAAAGTATGATAAGGATGGGGACAACCACTATGATACGATTTCAGCATTTATTAAGAGTATGAGGGGTTCTGATCCGGATGCCGCTGTGTACTATCTGGCAAGAATGCTGTATGCAGGAGAAGAGGTAGCCTTCATTGCGAGGCGAATTATGATCTGTGCTGCGGAGGATGTATCGAATGCGGATCCCAATGCGCTGGTAGTCGCAACCTCTGCGGCTCTTGCTGTTGAACGTCTGGGTATGCCGGAAGCGAGGATCGTTCTGGCTCAGGCGGCAATCTATGTGGCATGTGCCCCGAAGAGCAATTCTGCGATCTGTGCAATTGATGAGGCAACGCAGGTGGTGGAGCATGAGAAGACAGCTACCATACCTGCTTATCTGATGGATGCCCATTATAAAGGAGCGGCAAAGCTGGGCCACGGATTAGGTTATCAATATGCGCATAACTTTGAGAATCACTATGTAAAGCAGCAGTATCTGCCGGATGAGGTGAAAGACAGGGTATTTTATGTACCCTCCGATAATGGGTATGAGGTACAGATTCAGGAATACTTTAAGAAGATCAAGAAAGAAGAATAAAGTAAAAGAGGCTGTTTTATAATATTTGAATAGCTTATGACAAGGATAACAAGCATCCCTGCCTTAGCTACCAAAAATTATATTACAACAGCCTCTTTTTATATGTTATTCCTTATCTTCAGTCGGGTCTTCTGCCTCGGATAAATCACGATCAGCAGGGATGTCATCTTCCTCTGTACTGCCGTCTGCGTCCGAGTCCGCTGTATCCATGTCCGTTCTAGGATCGTTTCTGTGTACCAACCGATATACCAGCATAAAGGCCCAGATCATAATCGGGATAACAATGATGCTGAATAAGCAAGCTATAAAAAAGCCTGGGGCTTTCTCTGATGCAAAGAAGGCGGAAATTAAAGTGACCAGAATTAAGGAGGCAAACAGTACCAGACCAATCATTGCTGCAATACGTTTTACATTTTTATTCATAAGGATTTCCTTTCTATCGTATGAACTTTTCATACACATTATATCGGCTTATTATGGAAAAAGCAAGCAAAGGCATGAGAATAGGGAAGTTATGTCCGAAATATCATATTCTGATATCAGAGGACAATGTTATACTTAATAATAGTAAAAAAAGGAGTGGGATCGATGAACAAGAAAGACGGATTATCAGTGAAAATAATTCAGATGGCTGTAGTAATAGTCATATCAGTTCTTATGGCCTATAACTTTATCTTAGCCAATACAATTCAAGGAACAGCGAAAGTCATTAATTATACTGGTTTGATCAGGGGCGGTACCCAGCGTCTGGTTAAGCTCGAACTTTCCGGAGCACCGAATGATGAATTGATCAGAGATTTGGATAATATTATGGAAGGATTAAGATATGGCGGCGGAGAATACCATTTAGAAAGGTTGAAAACGAAAAATTTTCAGGAAAGTCTGGAGGGACTTGCAGAAAAGTGGGTGAATTTAAAAAAGGATATCATTGAGTATAGAAAGGATCCCAGTAAAGGCATCATTCTGGTTACTGACAGTGAAACCTACTATGCTCTTGCGAATGTTGTAGTGGGATCGGCTGAAATGTATTCTGATGATATTACGATGACACTCAGGGTACTGGAGCTGATACTGGCCTGCGGAATTGTATTTTTGATTGCCAGTAATCTGCAGCAGATGGTTACGGCAATCAGACTGTCCAGGCAAAATGATGAACTGTCCTTTGCAGCCTATGTGGACAGGATGACCGGAATACCCAGCCGAAGAAGGTGCGAGGAGCTGATTTACGAACCGATGAATCCGGAGGTGGATCATCACTGCGTAGTTATGTTTGACTTAAATAATCTGAAGAGTATCAATGATTTATATGGGCATCATGCCGGAGATAAGCTGATCAAAGCGTTTGCAGATGTTCTGAAGAAGTTTACCAGCGATAAGATATTCGTAGGACGATATGGCGGGGATGAATTTCTGATGATAATCAGGGATTATGAGGAAGCTATGGTTAAAAGATTACTGCAGGATATTCAGGAGCTGGTAAATGAATATAACCAAAAAAATACCAGATACCCGATCCGTTATGCCTGCGGTTATGAATATGGAGGGGAAAGCCTGCATCGTATGCTGGAACGAGCTGACGCTAAAATGTATGAAAATAAGAGATTAATGAAGAGCAGGCAATGAACTACATAATACCGAAACAAGCCTCTTAAAATTTCAATTATTTGGCAAATGTCTATTGACAATACATGGAAGGTGATGGATAATAGAACTGCGAGTAGTAATAATGTACTATTTTCGTGAAAATCACGAAATGTGAAGAAAATAGGACTTATGTCGGAAGGAGAGAAAGGTTTCATGGAAAAGATAGGCTTTATTGGTTATGGGAGTATGGCACGAATGTTAATCTCGGGGCTGATCAAATATGGAAACATCAAGGAGGATCAGATTATCGTAACCCGTAAGGATAAGAACCGTCTGGAGGAAATCAAAGGGGATTGGGCGCAGATTACTGTTACAAAAGAGCTCTCTGATATTGTAAAGGAATCAAAATACATCTTTGTCTGTGTGAAACCATTGGAATACATAGAGGTGCTGAAGGGATTAAAGGCCTCGCTGCTTCCGAACCATCATATTATTTCTATCGCAGGATCTGTTCTGTTGGAAGATATGGAACAGATTGTTGCCTGTAAAATCACGAAGCTTTTGCCTACCGTTATTTCCGAGGTTCAGGGGGGAATTACGCTTGTTTGCCATAATTCCAGAGTAGGCGAGGAGGATAAAAAACAGATTGAGGATTTACTTGGCAGGATATCCAAGCTACGTCATACCAGAGAAGAAGATTTTGGCTTTGCTTCCGAATTTACAAGCTGCGGGCCGGGTTTGTTTGCCGCTATATTTCAAGAGTTTGTCGAGGCAGGCCTTCGCCATGGTGACAGCTTTACCAGGGAAGGGATCAATGACCTGGTGTTATATACTATGATCGGAACAGCAAAGCTTATGTTGGAAGAGAGTATGGATTTCGAAGATGTCATTCGCCGTGTGCAGACCAAGGGTGGTATCACTGAGGTAGGTGTCAGGATAATTCAAGCCGGGCTTCCGCAGATCTTTAACGAGGCCTTTGACGGGATGCTCGGGAAGAGAAAATTGGTATCCGAGAAGATACATAAGGAGTTCGAAGCAGATAGGGAATAGCATTTGACATATTTCTGAGAAGAAGGTATAATCCTATTACAGACAGATTGGATTGTGACTGTTCGATCAGGCAAGACCGGCTTAATAATAAAGCAATTTATTATCAAGTATGGTCTTTTTTTGCGCGCATCTGCAGGAAGACCTTGAACCGTAGAAACAAGGCTGATAAGAAGAAGGAGTGATAAAATGATAGTATTGGAAGGAAAAAGCGTGTATCAGGGTATCGCTTTTGGTACATTAAAGTTCTATAAAAAAACTGTTATGACTAAGAGAGTCTATCAGGTAGCGGATACGGAGGAGGAACTGAGACGATTTGAACAGGGAAGGCAGTTCTCAATCGGACAGCTGGAGGAGTTATATCAAAAGGCCTTGAAAGAAATCGGTTCTGAAGAGGCGATGATATTGCAGGTGCATCAGATGCTCCTGGAAGATACGGAGTACTTAAATTATATTACCAATATCATACAGGATCAGAAGGTGAATGCAGAGCATGCCGTTTCCTGTGCTTCGGATTATTTTGTTGAGACATTCTCCTCCCTAGAGGATGAGTATATGAAGGAAAGAGCTGCTGATATTAAGGATGTATCGGATCGGCTGGTCCGTGCCCTTAGCTCCGAAGAGTCAGGAACAGAGCTTACAGAACCTGCCGTCCTGGCAGCGGAGGATCTGGCCCCAAGTGAGACAGTACAATTGGAACGAAGTATGATACTATCCCTGCTGACACAGAGGGGCTCCGTTAATTCTCATACCGCGATTCTTGCCAGGACGATGAATATCCCTGCGGTGATCGGAATCGGTGATGGGCTTAAGCCGGAGTATGACGGAAGAGCAGTAATAGTAGACGGCTTTGCGGGAAAGGTCTATATCGATCCGGAGAAAGAGCTGTCCCAGGAGCTGATGCAAAGGAAGCAGACAGAGGAGGATAGAAAAAAAGCATTAAAGGAGCTTTTTGGTAAAGAGAATGTGACGAAGGATGGGAAGCATATCGATCTCTTTGCAAATATCGGTGAAGTCGCTGATGTATGTGAGGCGCTGAAGAATGATGCCGGTGGGATAGGATTAATGAGAAGTGAATTCCTTTATCTGAATAAAGACCGGTTTCCTACAGAGGAGGAGCAGTTTGAAGCCTACCGAGAGGTACTGAAAGGTATGCAGGGCCGCAAGGTAATTATTCGTACGCTGGATATCGGCGCAGACAAGCAGGCAGAATACTTTCAACTGCCGAAGGAAGAGAATCCTGCGCTGGGATTCCGTGCCATCCGTATCTGTCTGACCAGGCAGGAGATTTTCAAGACGCAGCTTCGTGCTCTGTATCGTGCTTCTGTATATGGCAAACTGGCTATTATGTTTCCGATGATCATTTCCCTGGAGGAGATAAGAGAGATCAAGCAGGTTCTGTCTGAGGTGAAGCAGGAGCTTACCCGTGAGGGAATAGCTTATAACCGCAACGTTGAAATCGGTATTATGATAGAGACACCCGCAGCCGCAATCATCAGTGATCTGCTGGCCAAGGAGGTTGATTTCTTCAGCATCGGTACCAATGATCTGACCCAATATACAACTGCGATCGATCGTCAGAATCCTATGTTGGATGCCTTCCATGATCCGCATCATCCTGCTATTCTGAGATTGATCAAAATGACAGTGGATAATGCCCATAGGAACGGCATCTGGGTCGGTATCTGCGGAGAACTGGCAGCAGACTTAAGCTTGACAGAGACTTTCTTAACACTTGGAGTTGACGAGTTGTCCGTGTCTCCGGGGAGGATATTGGAACTACGGAAAAAGGTAAGGGAAAGCAGCATGAAGGATGCGGTTTCTGCAGTGATATAAATTCATATCTGAGAAGTCTGCAAGGAAAGTGGAAATATTTCCAGACTTACTCTTCATGATACTGAGAGTAGTTCCGATAAATATAACAGAGAACATAAGAGAGAGGGTACAAAATGGCAAGGACCGGAAAAGTAATTATCCTAACATCATTATTGTTTGTTATATTGGGTCTATTTTCTTCCGGGAAAGCCTATGCCTCGGAGGTTGGTACCGATTCGCAGACTGCCGGAACAACGGCCAGGACCTGTGTAGTAAGCTTCGACGGCAATGGGGCAAATGCAAGCCTTGCCACTATCACGGTTACGGAAGGGGGCTATTACGGAACATTACCGGAGCTGACCCGACCGAACTACGTATTTATCGGATGGTATTCCTACAAAAGCGGTGGAATTAAGATAACGGAAGCTACAAAGGTATTTAAACCGACTGATCATACGCTTTATGCCCACTGGCGGGGAGAGCCTGTAGAGATAGAGCTGAATGCCACAGATGGAGAAGTTAGTAATACAAAGGTCACAGTTTATTACGGGAGCAAATATATCGGACAGCTTCCGACACCGACCAAAGCCAGTTATCAGTTCGATGGATGGTATACCTCGGAGACAGGCGGAGATAAGGTTACGGTAAAGAGCATCTATGACGAGAAGGGACCGAAGACCTTATATGCTCATTGGACAGAAAAACCGGTCAAGGTGATTTTGATTGCTTTCAACGGAGAGACCTATGAGAGAATTGTATCCTATGGAAAGGAATACGGTGAATTGCCCGAACCGGAGAAAGAGGGCTATACCTTTGGCGGCTGGTATAAATACAAGGACTATAGGGATTACAGGGATAATGGCGAGAAGCAGATTAATGCGGACACGATAGTTCAGGAAATCGCACTGGTCAAACTATATGCCAGATGGTATCCCAATCCCGAAGAGGAGAAAACGGATTATTAATAGAATAACAGATTATGATAGGGACTGCCGTATTATATATGCGGCACCCCTTACACATTAAAGATGTTTATTATATTTAGGTACACAAAAATAACGTGTGATTATCATCCAACAGAGACACGTTCTCACTCGGTTGCCGCATATAGCGGTACCTAGGTTATGACAGATATATTATCTGCCATAACCTAAGTACCGATGGCGGCAAACGGTCTCTTTATGGATTAATAATCACACGTTATTATTTTAAGCTGTAGATATGATAAACATTACAGCTTTTTATGGGTGCCGCTCAGCATAGTACGGCAGCTCCCTTAAATCATATGGGAGGTTCGTATCAGAGGGATTGGCTTGAGCGTTTCTTTTCTGTTTTTCTTCGCAGATAATGTTATAGCCCTTTATATGTTTTATACATATGGAATACTTATTAGAAATATATCTAACATTTATATTGACAAATGTAAAACGATATGTTAGATTTGTATCTAACAAGAAATTTATTCCAAAGGAGATGTAAGTATGGAAGAAAATAAAATCGGATATCGCGATATTATAAAGCAGAAAGAGTATATGAAGACAGTCATTGCTGCTGTAATTAACCGTTTCGGTGATTCAATCGACAGCATCGCTTTTGCCTGGTTGGTATATCAAATCACACAAAGTGCAGCCTGGTCTGCAATTATCTTCGGAGTCAACAGGATTCCGACGATATTCCTTCAGCCCTTTGCAGGTGCTGCAGTGGAAGGAAAGAATAAGAAGATTATCATGATTCTGACTGATTTGATCAGGGGTGCCTGTGTTGGTATCGTAGCTACGGCTTTTCTTGCAGGATTTCTTAATCAGTGGATTATGCTCGCCTGTACCATCGTGATTTCCTGTGCCGAAGCCTTCCGGAATCCTGCTTCCAGTGCATTGCTGCCGAAGCTGCTGGATAAGAAATTGTATAGCTTCGGAATCTCATTCAATACCAGCATGTGCAGTATCATGGAACTGGTCGGGCTTGGTCTTGCGGGGGTCATCATTTCCGTGTTCTCCATATCTGCAGCAATTTATATCGATATGGTAACCTTCTTTTTATCTGCGTTGATTATACTCACGCTCAGAGTTAAGGAAGACCTGTTGACAAAAGTAAAAATAAATGCTAAGGAATATATAGACAGCTTAAAGGGTGGTCTTCAATACCTGAAGGGAAAAGCATTTCTGAAATATATGATCACCATAGCAGTGTTCCTGAATGCGATCCTGGTACCGATGAACAGCCTCCAGGCACCCTTGGTCAGCGAGGTTCTGCATTCAGATGAGAGGATGCTTTCCGTATTAAGTCTCGGTATCACACTAGGCATGATAATCGGAGCAATATTTTATCCGTATATCAGTAAAAAGATCAGTAAGTTTGCTATCCTCAACATCGGTGGTTATGCAATCGCCGGGTATTATCTAAGTCTGGTAGCAGCCGGTAGGTTCCTGTCTTCGGCAGTTATGATTTATATCGCTGTAGCTTTTAGCTCATTTGTATTGGGAGCTGCGATTGCGATTGTGAATACCTTCGCCGGCGTGGAATTTATGAAGGCAATTGAAGAAAACTATATTGCCCGGGTGACTGCTCTAATGAATGCTTCTTGTGTAGCAGCTATGCCGGTGGTTTCCTTTATTATTAGCGGCACTACCGGTTTTGCATCGACAGGACAGATATTCTTTGCTGTAGGAATCCTGGAAATCGGCGTATGCCTGGTACTGTTTGGAAGAAAGAGATTCGATGCTGTTGAGAATGAACAGAATGAGAGGTCAGAGCATGATGGAGAAATTACAGATACTCAAGCAGGCTAATCTGGTAGATGAAGCAATTCTTATCCTATATCAATGGGTGAATGCGGACACGCTTGACCAAATGAGGGAGGAGTATAGGGATAACTATCCGGGGGCCTCCGAATGGTTTGATCATGTCTGGGATACAGTGATTGAAATATATGATACTGTCAAAGTGGAATTAAAACCCAAAAAGGAACGGATTGATTATTATTTTAAGTCCAAGAATATTAATTTTTTCTTTAATGCAACCTTGGCCTTCCTTTGGGACTTCCAGAATCCCGATAATCAGCTGTTGCCCTATGAGGAACGGGTCAGGAATCTGAAAGAGGCGGACAGGATAAAACAATATACCCAGATTGTGAACATGGATGAGGAGAATGGCGCTGCTGCGGAGAATGTGCTGACCTATGAAGATTTCTTAACCTATCTGGATGGTGCTTCCTGTGATAAGGCTGCAAAATGGGATGTGCTTAAAATATTTCATAATCAACAGGAATGCTATGAGGAGGTGACTTCCATTTTGAAGGAAGTCGTTACAATTCTTGAGACCCGTTTCCTGGATAAAATAGAGGGTTTAGTACAGCGATACTATGAGTATTGGACCGAAATTCAAGAGAAGCAGGATATCATGGTACTCATGCATGAAAATCTGAAATTAGTTTGGGAAGCAAATGAAAACGGAACTGTGCTGCTTCCGATGATTTTCCAACCCATCAGTGTGACGCTTTCTTCCAGTCCGGATACGGATCGGATTGATGTACTTCGCTTTGGCATCCTGATGGACAGCCGTTTTATTATTTCCAAACAGAAGATGAATGAGGAGGATGTAGTTAACTTCGGTAAACTGCTCTCTGATAAAAGCAAGGTGGACATACTGGAGCTTACTGCGAAGAAACCCTGCTATGGAAAAGAAATCGCGAACGAACTTAATCTGTCCACCGCGACGATATCCTATCATGTCAGCGCCTTAATAAAGCTGGGGCTCTTGAAAACGGAGATCAATTCCAACAGGGTATATTATAGTATGAATTCAGAGAAAATCTCGCAATATCTGGATGGGATCAAGAACTATTTCACCAGGAAATAGTAGAATGATTTATAGGGCTGCTGTAAAATACACATGGATCTTTTAGGTAAGATAACAGGTATCCCATACCTGATATGCTCGTAAACTCGCTATCAGGTTCGCGTGCGCATTCGCATACATACAAGCAAGCTTGTATATGCTCACTTTGCTTTCGCGCAAATGCACTGTTTGACGGACAGCTTGCTGTTTTGTAAGACAAGAGCAAACAAATTTGTTTGATCATGGCTTACAAGACAGTGAGGTGTCCGTCGACCAGTGTGTGAGGGATGCCTGTTGTCTTGCCTGAATTTAATTGTGTGTTTTACAGCAGCATCACGTAGCTTCTATAGATTTCCGCCTTGACAAATAGTGGATGCAGATGTAACTTGTTCCTATGGTGATATCATCACCGGAAAGGGGGCACGACGAAGCAGCTTACAGTATCGAACCACAGTAAAGAGAGGCATAAAATGAAGAAAAGGTTAACAAATAAGAAAAGAAAAATAATCTATATCACATCCCTGGTCTTGAGTATTGGGACACTACTCCTGGTAGGATGTGAGAGGAAGGATAATGTAACAGAAGATGCGACCGGGAATACATCCGGCAATCCCGCTGTAACATCAGAGGCAGAAGATAATAATAGTGAAGCAGAGGCAAATGTGACTCCTACTCCGGTGGTTACGGAAAGCCCCGATCATACAGGGGATCCAAGCCCCACAGTAACACCTGCATCTCAGAGCAGTGACAGCATTACATACAGTAATACAGATTACGGTTTTGACTTTACGCTGCCCGCCGGCTGGGAAGGCTATACCCTTCAAATCGAGGACTGGCAGGGAACCGCACTGGAAGGTGAGGATCAGGGCAAGGTGGTTGAAGCAGGAACGAAAATCATGATCAGACATCCGAAATGGACCGAGGAGAATCCGAGACAGGATATCCCGATTATGGTGTTTACTTTGGAACAATGGGATAAGGTAGCAAAGGAAGAAATCGCTGTCAGTGCGGCTCCCATTGGACCTACGGAATTGGGAAGAAATTCAAAGTATGTTTTCGCTCTGCCTGCAAGGTATAATTATGCATTTCCTACCGGTTATGAAGAGGTAGATAAAATAATACAGGACGGTGCACTGAAAGCAACCGAGAATTATAAGTAAAATCATATATAGAAGAAAAAGAGGCTGTTTTAAACAGCCTCTTTTTCATTTTTATATCGATACATCAGCCAAGGTTTGACACATTATTACAGTTATGCTATCTTTATCCATAATGATAGGAACAAAATCTTTGTTATAAAATAAAATTATTTTCTGAACCCTGTCACAAGATAGTTACCCTCCGAGTCTAATTAGAAAAGGAGGTGTGGACTATGGGATATACGATAAATCGGGACGGATAGGTAGGATGGAGGAAGAATATGCTGACAGATGAGAAGGAGCTGATTGAGTTGGCTCTGGCCGGTGATAAGAAAGCAATGGAGGAATTGATCAGCAGTGTACAGGATATGATTTTTAATCTGGCACTGCGTATGCTGGGATCTCCTCATGATGCAGAGGATGCGACGCAGGAGATATTTATCAGGATAATCAGAGGGCTTCGGGGGTTTCGGTCAGAATCAGCCTTTTCAACCTGGGTATATCGGATTGCCGTGAATAGTCTGTATGATTATCGGAAGTCCATGTTTACGGAGAGACCGCTCAGCTTTGAATACTATGCAGAGGATATTCAGAAGGGCTTTATACAGGTAGATCCCGAACAGTACCGTGAAGTTGATGAAAGACTTCTGACGGAGGAGTTAAAGCAATCCTGCACCAATGTAATGCTTCAGTGTCTGGATGCAGAAAGCCGTTGCATTTATGCCCTTGGAACGATGTTTCACCTAGATAGTAGAGTGGCAGGAGAAATCCTTGGAATGAGTGCCGAGGTCTTCCGGCAGAGGCTGGTTCGTATTAAAAGAAGAATGGGCGAATTTCTTCAGGAGTATTGCGGGCTTGGCGAAGGTGGCTGTAATTGCAGGAAAAGAATTGGTTATGCCATCCTGAATCATAGATTGGTACCGGAGCAGTTAGAATATTCTCTGCTGGGCAGATTGGAGGAAGAGGACCGGGATACACTGCTTCAGACCATGGAACAGCTGGATACAGCTTCCTTGTTATTTGCGGGACTGCCTAGATACAGATATCCGAAATCAGCAAAGGAATTTCTGACATTGCTAGAGGAAGCCGGTAATCTGGTGACTTAATTGAGGAAAGAAAGAATATGGGAGGAAACGATGAAGGATATTATTTTAACTATTATTGTCGGTATATTAGCAGGTATCATTGATACACTGCCTATGATAAAAATGAAACAGGATAAAAATTCGATTATTTCTGCGTTTACCTTTTATTTGATTGTTCCGTTCCTTATATATGGAACGACACTGTTCGGAATGCCCTGGTGGTTGGAGGGAGGAATCCTAACCTTGGCAATAGCATTGCCGATTATCATTCTGGTGAGCAAAACAGATAAGAAGGCTTATTTGCCGATGATTGTCATGTCAGTCATTCTCGGAACTGCAATCGGAGTTGCCGGGCATCTGCTGAATATTTCTTTAAGCTAAAGTTATTCAATTAGATTAAATACATCAAAGTAAATTCAGGAATGGGGATCGAAAGATGAATGCTTTATGGGTGAATGGACAAAGTTACCTAACTATTGCAAGGAGAATTTATCACAGTATAATCCGGCGCATACTGATCATCGTCGCAGCGGTAGCCTGTATGATGCTGATCGGTTGTGATTCCCATTCCGCTGATGGAAATATCGATTATAAAAATAAGAAACAACCAGTGGAATTAAAGGATATGGTAATGGCTACGGGGGAATTTCCACTATATGACGGAACGATTGGACAACTGCGGCTGGTAATGACGGAAGGGGAATATTTGACAGAGGAGTATGCCGGAGGACCCGGCGGCGGAATATACCCGGAGAATTATGATGGAAGATATGAACTTCGTCTGTACAATCAGGAAGGAGATTTGCTAAACACTCTGAATTTAAACGATGATTGGAATTATCAATTGATTCGGTTTTCAGGTAAATTTGAACTTCTCTATACAGATTACAATGGGGATCAGTGCCCGGATTTTACCATCGGTAATTACGGCTCCTCCAACGGTGACATTTACTTTCTTTATACAATTACTATGGATAATCAGATTAAAAAGATCTATAACGGCGCAATTTTTGAGTCAAACAGAGCTCCGTCCCTGGTATTTGAACATGATCTGCAGGACGGTACGAAGCAGTTCATGACCTATCCTTATAATAACGCCACAGGTTATTGGGAACATTGTTTTTACACCTGGGAGGAAGCCTCCGAAAGCTTTATACTCAGTGAGGTCAGGGAAGAAACTCCTGATGACGAGAGGGTAGTTCAGGATAGCTCTTCAGGTAATCAGGAACACCTGGATTTTTACGACGATTTTGAGATGTATAATACGGTATGGGATAATTTTAAGGGTTTTTATCTATCGGAGGAATGGATTGGCGGTGAACCATATTATCAGTTACTCAATGAGAAGGAAGATATTAAAATTATTGTTGATCGGACTCAGGAAAAAGCGGTAATCTGGCACGCCGGAAGATCCATGGATTATAATATGGAATTTCTGCTGTCCGGAACCTCTGCCAATACGGCAATTGATATAATGGATGTTACAAACGATGGTAGAAAGGATTTAATCATCTATCATGGAATGGGCGGAACCGGTGTCTGGGAGGGTAGAAGTGACGTGCTTGATCTAGAAACCTTCGAAATCTATCCAATTGATCCTGTATTTCGTGACCTTGGTTCCAGAATTAGTATAAAACCATTGGAAACGACGAAGGATGGCCTAATCATTTGTCAAGTTACAGATTCGAATGGAATTGCTTATTATACCTCTGTCGAGGCTGATGGAAGGAATAGTGAAGAATTCTCCTATACTCCGAGGGAGGAGAACTCATATTATCACATAACAGTGGACAACGATAGAAAATGTCTTTCTGTCAGAATGGGAATCCGATTGGACCCGATGATCAGTTATATAGGTGAGTTAAAGTCCTGGTTGGAATATCATCCGGAGACTAAGAGCTTTGGGCTCTCAAAGGAGTATACGGTGGATATCTGGGATCCGGTTGATTATGAATCCAAATAAGTAAAAAACACAATTTTTTCTGCAAATACGCCATGTACAGAAAACTCCCGTTTTGATAAGATATTCCCATCGAGGGTAATGATTTATCAAGAGGGGAGTTTTACATATGTCAAAAATAGCTTTATTAATTATTGATATGCAGAAAGGTGCCAGAGAGGGCTCTTCCTGTAAACCGATCTATGACAAGGCAATCTGGTATATTAATGACATCAGTCAGACCTTCCGGAAGGAGAACCTTCCTGTTGTGGTAATACAACATTATGAACCTGGTACAACGAAGAATGAGGGGTTTGATAATGCCGATGAGCTGATCGTTTCTGAGAAGGACTATCGGATCGAAAAGAACTTTATGAATTCCTTCTGGAAGACCGAGCTGGAAGAGATTTTAAAGAAAGAAGCGGTTGACACAGTGATAATCAGCGGCTTCGCAGCCGAATTTTGTGTTGCTGCATCCTGTAATGGAGCATTGGAGAGGGGGTTCAATGCATTTCTTTTACAGAACGGTATCGCAGGCTTTTCAGAGGCAGGTGTAAACCAGCTTCAGGCTTGGAGACCGCTGATATCAATAGAAGCATTAAAGTATTTTCTAAAGAAATAAGGATAACGATAGCGTATCAGTAGGGGAAAGATAGTAGATATAGACGACAAACTTTGCCGGAAAGACCATTGCATTCAGTAATGGTCTTTTTTTGTTCTGGTACATTGTTTACAATTATGGTAAAATCTGAGTGAAATAAAATGTAACGATAATGGAATTGTTTTAAAGTTTAATAGGAGATGGGGAGAAAACAATGTCAAAAACAGCATTTTTAATCGTAGATATGCAGAAGAATTGCAAGGAAGGGACTACCTGCAAGGCAGCATTTGAAAAAGCAGTGGAGTATATCAATGAAATTAGTCAACATTTTCGTAATCAGCAGCTGCCGGTAGTCATCATTCAGGATTGCGAAGACGGAGGACCGGAGACAGAGGGCTTTGCCTGCGTCGATGAGTTGATCGTCAGTGAAAAAGATTACCGGGTGACAAAAAGCTTCTGTAATTCCTTCTGGCAGACAGATTTAGATGAGCTTCTGAAGAAGGAAGGAGTGGACTGCGTCATTGTCAGTGGTTTTGCTGCAGAATACTGCGTTCTCTTTACATATAACGGTGCAGTGGAGAGAGGATACCATACCTACCTCTTACAGAACGGTATCGCAGGTTTCTCGGAAGAGGAGATCAGACGTATCCAACAATTGAGACCGGTGATTTCTTATGATGCGATTGAGCATTTTGTATAGGGAGAAGGAATAATGCTTCATACCGAGTTATCCTGAATAGTGCAGGAGGGTCAGGATGAATTATTATATTAGTGTCATGAATGAAACCGTGGATTATATTGAAGAGAATATCACAGAAAAGCTGTCCTTGGGAGCTTTGGCAGGGCATTTCGGAATATCGGATTTTCACTATAACAGAATTTTTAAGGCGGTTACAGGCTGCTCTCTGAAGCAATACATTCTTGGACGAAAGCTAACCAAGGCGGTAGAGCTTCTTAGGGGAACAGACCAATCGGTTCTTGATATTGCACTGAATATGGGCTTTGAATATCCGGAGGTATTCAGCAGGGCATTTAAGAAACAATTCGGAATTGCCCCTATCAAGGTCAGGGAAGAAGCAGTAACAGTGGAGGAAGTGCCGAAGGCCTGCATTGTAGAGCGTGATATCTTCAATTACAGGGGATCACTTTCCGTAAAAGGTGGTAAGGTCTATCTGGAAGAGTTACCTTTAGCGGGGATTGGGCTTACATTAAATGTGATGCATCAGGATTTCAGACAGGACCTAAAGCTGCAGTCTGAGGAATACTTCAGAAAATCCTCTGAGGAAAGTGCTCTGCGGCAGGATCGCTTCTTTACGGTGGTAAGCTGCCATGGGGATGACAGTGGGGATTATACCATTTTCTGTGCCAGAGAACTTCAAAATACCCGGGAGACATTACAATATGAGAAAATAATAATTCCGCGTGGTTGGTATGCCAAATTTGAATATCAGGGAAATATGTTCGACATACAAGGCCCGTTAATGGATGATCTGTATCGATGGATTATGGTGAATGAAGCGCAGCTCAATCCGATCGGGATCGGTATGATAGATATCTACGGAGGAAATTATCCGGTGGATGACAGTGTTACCATTCTATTTCCGATCATGGGTTAGATAGTCAGCAAGAATAATCATGAAGATCAAAGCTCCTTCCCATACAATACTCTTAGGCAAAGGCCATTTGGAGGAAAGGATAGGAAGAGTATGAGCAGTATGCAAAGCAAATATGTCAGGGATCTGATCAGGGGATCTAATCTTTGGAACAGACCGCTTTCAGAGATCAGAAGAAGTATGGAAGAGCTGCAGTCAGCAGGTACACCGGAGGGAGTTCAAAATAGAAGAGAGACCATTAACGGAGTGGACTGTGAAGTGTTCGATTGTGAAGGGGCAGCAAAGGATAAGGTAATATTATACTATCACGGTGGAGGCTTCTGTATGGGGATTTATCCTTCCAACCGGGATTTTGCTGCAGGTATCGCAAAAGGCTGCAAAGCCAATCTCTATATGCC
>JAEZLY010000260.1 GCA_023414985.1 Bacillota bacterium
GTTTATAAGTCTCCTCAACTCTAAATGATAGGGGCACTAGAAAAATCATGCCCCTATCAAAACATTATCCCTTACTTGCTTTCAGCTTGAGTCGTTGCAAGTTGAGCCGCACCAGCTTCAGGAGTGATTGTTCCTCCTGCCACGCCAGCCAATACATCCATCATTGATTGATTCATATCTGCATTGATTCCTGCAAAACGAGGGTTATCACTACTATTCATAGAATTCTGAATATAATTTTTGATTGCATCATTTTGCTTCTCAGGATTTACAAGTTTAACATTGTCCCAGTCCGGAGTTGCTGATTTCAGTGAAGGAACAACGTTTAAGGAATCAGCAATCATCTGTTGACCGGTCTGAGAGGTTCCAAGCCAAACAGCAAATGTAGTTGCAGCCTTAATATTCTTAGAGGTCGCAGATACTGCGGTTGAATAATCTAAATCGCCAAACATAGATCCTGTATTTCCTGTACCTGCTATGTCAGGGAAATTGATCGGAATCAATGTGAACGGTGCTTCTGTTGAAGATGCAGACTCAATTGCAGCCTTCATGGTATCGGGCAAAGTGTTTGATGTATACCAGGAACCCATCATAACCATAGCAGCCTTTTGAGACATAAACAAATTGTTTGCGTCCGGATATTGTTGAAGACCAAGCGCACCATCTTGCATAATTCCATCATCAAACAGCTTTTTCCACAGCTCTAATGCTTTGACAATTGAAGCATCCGTCCATTCAACTTCACCTCTTGTTGCTTTTGTGAAAGTACCGGGGTTTACATTATCGGCGATTGCATGGAAGGTGTCGATGTTAAATGCACCTTGACCTGCTCCCTGCACAAAACCTTCGATTCCATTTGCTCTAAAAGTTTCGCAAGCCGTTTTCCACTCCTCAAAATTAGTAGGAACCTTTACATTATATTTATCAAAAAGATCCTGATTAATCCAAAGATTTCCTGAATATACGGTTCCAACACCTAATGCTTTCAGCTTACCATCAACCGTCATTGTGGTGATTGATGCCTCATTGAGCTTGTCTTTATAATCATCACCTAAAGCCTTTTTAACAGCATCCGTCAAGTCAATTGCCTGACCTCCGAACACTTGAATGCCACCATTTCCTGAACCGGCTGAAACCTCAAAAGCATCAACACCCTCGCCGTTTGCTAAAGCCGGTCTGATCGCCGCGTCATAATCATCGATTGATGTTTGTTTCCATGTAACTTTGATGTTCGGATATTCTTTGTTAAATTCCGCAATATATTTTTCATTCGTTGGGGAACCCGGCGTCCACCCCCACCAAACTACTTCGCCTGATGTTTCAGAGGAAGTATCTTCTGTCTTTTTGCTGCTGCTACATCCCGACAGCACAGTTGTCATCATAACCATTAATACAACTAAAACTACTACTACTCTTGTTTTTTTCATATTACCTTCTCCTTTTCTTATTAATGCTCACTATAGATAAACGCTTAGCGCGCCATTAGGGCCTTTACGTACGAAACACTATTTAAATATTCCTCATCTGTATTAAGATGTTCAATAATAAACGGCATATTTTCATCAAAGGATAATCCTTTTTCGATTAGGTACTTGATATTAATACCACCATTACCAGTGCTGGTCTCTCTAAAAAACAAAGTATAATCGTCCTCCATCTTGACATTCTTCAGATGGCAGCTTTTTATATGCTCACCTAGTTTCTCGAAGCATTCGATTATAAATTCCTCCTGAAAGAAATATCTTCTTGGTGTAGTTATCCAGTTAAAAATGTCCATATGAACAGCAAATCGATCTCTCTCTACAGACTCAAGCAACTGCAGATATTCATCCGGTCCAGTCGGGAACATCCATGGCATAGACTCAATTGTAAAATACGTATTCTTAGGGTTTACCTCATCAATAATCTCCTGAATCGTCTTTACACCCAGCTTCCACGTTTCCTTTGTAAAATTTTCTTTATAAGCACCATCCCAACGAGGCCCTCTTGCACCCATAATATTCACACAACAGCGAGCATCTATTCTATCAGCAAGTTCAAGCTGCCCCACGGCGTACTTAATAGCCTTTTTACGTGCATCTTCGTCTATATCCAACGTATTGCGCCAAACCCCAACCTCTGCAATCATGAGGTTGTTCTTGTTAGCTTCCTTCACGTACTCGTCAATAAGCGCATCATCATTTTCATAAGAGAACGGGAAGTTTATTGCTCCGAGTCCTAAGGCTTTATGTTTCTTAGCCCATTCCTTTGGACTGCTGTGTTTTAACGGTGAAGAGGTCCCAAGTCTCATATTCAGTATCATGCCTTTCTGTTTGTAGTTAGTGCTGCGATTACTTATTGTAACTTTCAAGAAGCTCAATTACGCATTTTAGTTCCGGAGCATCAAAATAATTATATTCGCCGCTGCCATCACCATAAACACCCCTTTGAACCAGCTTTAAGCCGGCAGTTTCAGCATTTGCTACAGCAATCTTAGAATCCTTAACCTGAAATGCAACGTGGTGAATGCCCTCGCCTTTCTCCTCAAGATAGTTTCTCCAGGTTGAAGGTTCCTCGTTAGGCTGAATCAGTTCAAGCTGTAATCCCGGACCAACATCGAAGAAAGCCATCCAACAATATGCATTGGGAGCGGGTTCGCCTTGAAACGTTGTTCCTGTAATTGCATAGTCACCAATCGGTTGCGTCGCAGGAACGTCAACCCCTAAAAACTCAGCCCACTTTTTCTTTGTTGCCTCAACATCTTTAACGATAAATCCCACCTGTGCTACTAAATTCGTTCCTACTACTCCTGACATATTATGTCTCCTTTCAACTCTTAGCTCAAATATTATTAAACTTCATCCATATATCCACCTGGTTTTAAAGGCTCTGGCCTCTCACAGGTAGTTATCATTTTGTAAAACTCACCATTTTCAGATGATATCATCATTCCCTCAATGGCTTCGGTAATGTGCATGATGAGACTGCCGTTTGCTCTGTTATTCGAGTTTGTTTCAATCGCTTTCGCAAGATCAAGAACGCCTAAGCCCCTTGAATAATCTTTCACTCTCGGATATAGCTCCGGAAGTTCATAGAACCTATTTTTACGTGCCATAGCTTCCTCTGATTTTTGATAAACAGGGTCCGTATATTGTTCTTTCCTATACACACGAGGAGTGCCGCCGCCAAAGTTCGGGTCCGGATAGGTGAGTGTGCCACCCTCTCCATAAATTTCAAGCATCGGAAGGTTCGACCTATAAATATCAAAACTTACATTAAGATTTACAACTACGCCACTTCTTAGTTTCAATATAGAAGAGTAATGCGTGGGAATCTCTACTTGAATATCAACTCCGGCATCTCGTCCCACATAGATATGCCTGGTACTGCTGCCCTTTGCATTAAAAGCAGCAAGGCTCTCTATTGGCCCTAATAGAGATACAATCGCAGAAAGATAATATGGTCCCATATCAAATAAAGGGCCGCTGTTCTTCGTATAAAAAGGCGCCGGGTTAGGGTGCCAGGTTTCTACTCCGAAGGTCGTCATGTTTGCAGTGACAAAGAAAGGCTTTCCTATAAGATCAGCATCAAGATAATATCTCAAGCTCTGAAGACCGGATGCTAAAAAGGTGTCCGGAGCACAACCAACCTTAACCTCCTTGGCAGCTGCCAATTCCAGCACTTCCTTTGCATCTTTTAATGTGGGTGCAAACGGTTTCTCGCTAAAAAGATGCTTACCGGCGGCTATGATCTGCTTGTTCAACTCAACATGAAACTGCGGTGGTGTGAGATTTATTACAATCTCAACTTCATCATCATTTAACAATTCTTCCGGCGTATAAGCCTTTTTGATACCGAACTCAGATGCCAGCTTTTGTGAAAGCTCTATACTTATATCTGCACAAGCGATTACTTCCAGACTTTTATAAAATGCTTTTATATCGGCAAGATAGGTTCTGCTTATCACTCCGGATCCAAGTATACCTATTTTAAATACCCGCAAATTATTGCTCCTTTCTTATGAAACTTGTATAGATACAAACCATTTTAATGTGTTTTTCTGTATATATTTTATCAATTTAGCCCATAGGATTCTCTTTAAAAATTGTGTATTACCTGTGCATATTCTGTTATAATTTTATAAATTGCAAATATCATGACCGCAAAGAAACATCGGTATTTAGGCGTTTTGTCAATTTTGTATGCATATTCTCCCTGTGAGCATATCATATATTGCTATTTGGTATTAGAAATGATAGACTTAATCATATACAACTTCATCTATATAACCAGTAAAGGAGATTATCGATTATGCATACGAATAGCTATTTTGAGATGTTGAATTTTAGTAGTGGCAAGAAAATTAATGTATCAAAGAAAATCGATATAAATTTTGCTGGTACAATGCACTGGCATCCTTATATTGAAATTCTTGTAAGCCTTTATGATAATAATGAAATAACAATTAATTTCACAGAATATGTTCTTAAAACGAATGACTTGGTCATAATCTACCCCGGTGACTTACATTCGCTTGGTCATGTACCTGAAGATGCTTTTATTCTCGTTCAGTTCCCTCTTGACTTACTGATGATTATGAGTGAATTTAATAGCAATTTTTCTGTATTTTCCCAATATCATTGCATTAAATATGACCCATCAAATATTGAATCCGACAGAATGACTTATTTAATAAAAAAATTGCCCGAGCTTTATTATTCCGACATGCTTTTTAATGAAGTGCGTATCTATTCACTTCTTCTGGAGTTTTTTGTTAAGCTTGGACAATACTGCGTCAATGCTAAGAAAGAAGAATTCACCGGTGATGCAAACGCAGAATATAAGTCCACTAAGCTAATGACAGAAGCTTGCCTTTATATATCACAAAACTGCGCGAAACCCCTTACGCTAGACGATATTTCTCATCACTTAGGGGTTAGCAAATCCCATTTCTCGCATTTATTCAAAAAATATACGAATATGACATTTATTGATTTCCTTACTGCTGAACGCATCAAGCATACAGAATTTTTGATCTCAAATCCAAAAGCTCACATTATTGATATTGCATTTGACTCAGGATTTTCAAGCATATCTTCATTCAACCGTGCTTTTAAAAAGATAAAAGGGATTTCCCCCAGCGAATTCAGGGAAACGATGATTAATAACCCCTTTCAGAGTCACCCATTATGATAGTGCCATTCTAGTGGCGCAAATAAACATCAGTTGACCTTACTTTCTTTTCTCTATAGCCTCTGGCAACAATTGACCGCAGTCAGCTAACGGAAAAGGGTTGGTCCTATCTGGCCAATCATTATAACTCTCCTTTCAACGACAGCAATAACACCATTTATTTTAAAGTGTGGATGCCCTGGACCCGGAGCGGAGTCTTCAATTGCTCTCCCCATCATTGATACCAACTTACACCACAGGAACCGACTGATCTTCTCCTGCAACAGTCCTCAGGATTCCCTGCTTCTTCCCGAAAGCTGGGACTTTGTCAAGCGCCTGTCCTGCCTGACCATCTGCCTGCCGCCTCTACGGGAACACATTCATGATATACCAACCCTGACAAGCATCTATCTTTCTATTCTAAATGTGTCCCTAGGCAAGCAGCTTATCGGCTTCGAGCCTAAGGCAATGGAAATGCTGATGCACTATGATTGGCCTCAGAATTACCCCAGTTTAAGCGTCTGACCAGAGAGCTGGCGGTTCTGACAGTTACCCCTTACATTACCAGCGACTCTGTTGACATTCTTTTGGAGAAGGAACGTTCCTCTATCAGCAGCTCCCACACTTCCCTGGCAGATACCTCCATGGATTTAGAGCGGCCTCTTGAGGAAATCACCCGGGACATCAAAAAAGAGCCGTGGCAGATAGCCACGGCAATCAAAGTCTCACGCCAAACAGCTGCAGATCAGCCGTACCACACTATGGCGATATCTTAGTATGTGATATGTAACTTAAAAACAGCCGTTGTGAAATTGTTTCACAATGGCTGTTATATATCGCTCTTTCTAAATCTGTTCTGCAACATCCAACAAATCTTCCAGTCCTGGAATTCGTCTATTTCCATTTACAGTTGCTGCATGCACTCCACCGATTAATTACTGTAGGTCAAATCATAAGCCGGTGATAGCTGCCATTTACCACTGTCATAAAGGAAAGAAAAATTCTTCGAATGACCATCTCTGTTATGAGCAAAAACATTGAAGCACATTAGTCGATACATTTTTTCTATTTCGCCATAATCATCGATCGGTCTCATAGTTAATTGCATTATAATATGATAATCCAAGTTCGGTATACGAAGTGAGGTTTATCGTTTAAATCCCTATGGGATTTATATATACTTCTGCAGGAAACCAGATTACCTAATCTCGCTGGCGAATATTCCCGAAAGAATCTTCCTCATTCTCTGAGGATCATCTCTAACAGGTGCATTTTCGTCTAAAATATGCGCAAGCTCCTTAATGTCTCTATCAGTGAATATACCAATCATATCTAAGTGCCTTTTCGCCCGTGATGTTCCCACATAAAATTCCATAGCCTTTTTATCACCAAAAGAATCTTTTGTAAGATCCATCATTACTACTGCATCTGCCTCAAGGCCCTTATATCTAATGCATGTAGTAACCTTATATTCCTTATCATTATGCCAATAATAAACAAATGCATCATTAGGATTTGTGCTCTTCTTAGAAACGTTGTATACACATGAAGAGCTTAGTGCCCCAGGCGTTAAGATAATGGTTTCCTTAACTTCAGTCTCTTCCAATCGACTTAACACTTCATCTAATGCCTTTATAGATTCATTTGAATCCTCTACAATATGTAATATGGGTTGGATAGGTTCTTCCCAAGAACATGCCGTTATAGTTTTAATAGCTTTATTCTTCTTATCCTTCAAAGGTGTAACCGATGTACGAGCGATCTCCTTGGTGTTTCTGCAATTACAATGCAGCGTCAATCTACAATCGCTATTTTCAATACAGTCCGGAATGACGTACTCAACTTTTCCACCACCTTGAATCATTTGATATTTATCATAGAAAAGGTAGAAAGTTCCTCCATTTGCAAACGCTGCTTCCTGTAATGCATTAATGATTGAAGTGTTCTCTTCACCTGTATAATTGTCTTCAGATACCCCAGCATCTATAAGACCGAAATCTTGTCCTTCATCTACAATTATATGCTGATATCCCAATACTTTCTTTTTGTCTATACATTCAAGTAGCCATAAAAACAGATCATCATAATCTCTATAATCTTCAGTGATCTTCTTTGCCAATGTACTTATAGTCAAAAAATCAACATTTGAGAAATCCTTCTTTATGCGAGATATCTCCGAATTTCTGTAATCCTGAAACAATTTATCGCAAAGAAGCCTATTATAGCATAAGAAAAGAACTTTCTCGCCATTACGGCTATGACGTCTCGCTTTTTCAACAGCTATCATTGTCTTTCCTGTGCCTGCAGCGCCATTAATAACCGCAGTCTGTTGTTCCTCTAAAAAATCAAGAATCACACATTGCTCTCTTAGCAACTGATTCATTCTTTCATCTATGACGATGTCTCTAGCCTTGGGAGAAGGGATCAAATCAAAATGAGGGCACAATACCTCATCTAATAAAAGTTGAAAATCTTCCTCCGACATTCTTGAATTATCAATATGACACTTTTGCCCTGGGATAATTACTGAAAACATGTCAGCGATTTTAGAGCTAGGATTAGGTAAGTCCTCTGCGCAAAATGTAATGTGGCGATCTGCTTCTTCAGGTAACCCAGTCAATGCCCTAAAACTTGAATCTGACATATCAGGGAAGAAAACTGCATGCATAAATTTACACCTTTCATAAATTTCTCTAATACGTTCATCATCATGGTTCAGCAATTTGTTAATGAGCGCTCGCTTTGCTGTTGCAGCTTGATGATACGGACCGTTGTGATGCATTTTCCGGCCACTGGTATATTTCCATGTGCGATTTTCGTAGCGAATACTATTTCCGGCTTTTACTTCAATGGCCACAATACCTTTTTTGGCACTTGCAACTACGAAGTCAACCTCACGTTCATAGAATTCGTTGTTTTCAGTTACGACAACCGGGGTAACTGAATGAAATACATAATAGTCTTCTGGCAATTTACTGAGCGCATTAAACACATCACCTTCATGACTACGCTCGTCAAAATCCTTGGGGATCGGTGGTATCATATGAGCCATTATTGCCCCTCCTTTACTATGTCTGCGAATACTTCTTCAGCATCGAGTCTTGTATTAATCATATAGCAATGCCAATCATACGCGGCAAGTTTGGCGAATTGCCCTTCGTTTCCTGGCAGGAATAACGCCACTCGCGAATTTGCCCAAAAGACATCCGGCCAAATAGACCTTGACTCTAACTCAATACTTTCATCAATATAAGGATGCTCATATCTGTTTTCGGCCGCTTTTGTGACTAATGATGCAATTGTAACTTGAACATCTGTATCATCCGTATATTTAAGCAACTGTGTTAATACTTTAGAAGAATCATCCCCTTCAAACCCGCTTCCTTTAGGCACATATTTTGACGGTTTTGCGCCTATTGCTGAAGGCTTTACTCCATCCTTGCCTCGTGTTACTTCTGCTGCAACATATTCAACATCCAACAATCTCTCAATATATTCCTTTGCATAAACTCTTCTCAACCTATTATGATGCGATTGATTATAGTAATTTCTTAAGCAGTTATAGCATGACGTATTCTCATCGCAGCAATTCTGTGACACCTTAACCAAGGCTTCCTTAAGCGAATTAATTATTGCATTTCTCTCAACTAAACGTTTGATATGTCCTGCTCCACCCGGAACATTATCATAAAGCAAAATATCATAACTTGCCTGGTCAAGATTCAATTCGAGTACGCCATCAATGTCTGTACGTTCAATTCCTAAGGCATTACTCACGCCCTCCAGGAAAGCATACATAAAGGACAATGCCTTCGAGTAAGCATCAACTATCGTTGATTCCAAAATGGGGATTGAAAACCGTGCCACATCCGTCTGAAACCTATGTCCCAATTTTTGAAGTTGCATCTCCTCGCATAGACAATCAAACTGCCTGCAATTCTTATGTTTAGATAACTTGGTAGGTATATTACCCCTACCCTTCACAATCTCACTATATCCGCATACAGGACACATATAGAAATCAGATCGATTCATGACGAGCAACTCATCATCTGAACTGGTTTCGATAGTAATGTATCTTCCAAATTTAAGGTAAGTTTCGTCTTTTATACCACCGCCAAGATATGAAACTTCACCGGCATACGAACGTTTTGGCTTCATTCGAGTACTTTCTTTTGTTAAGCCTGTTTTGAAACCATTTATCGGCTCTATGAAGAACTCAGAAACAATGCCCTCTAATGATTCACCGCAATATCTACACTCATTCGTTGTACGAGAGCTCAGAAAGACATTAACCTTCTTACATTTCTTACAAGTCAAGAAATAGTGTCGTGGGAACTCAGATGTCTTAGGCAAAGTTATATATTTTGATGTATACTTTGCACCGTCAACAATAACTTCTGAATCAGGTGCATACTCTGATAAGGCTACCTTCAGGTCTCTACTCAAATCATATTTATTACTTAATACACCTTCTTTATATATCTGCAATTCCACAACATCTACAGGGAATCCATACTTTGGTATTACACAATACTTAGAAAGTGAATCAATAACCTTAAGTTTGTGTAAGTTTTCTTCCTGCTTGACATATATACCAGCCTCAGTATAGTTCCCATCTGCCAGCGCCTGGGTTCTTGCGCTTTCATATTCTTTTGCCATTTCCCTTATAGTTTCTACGAAATGATCCATTTTGACATCATTTCCACCGGTTTCATCAAACCACTTAAAGTTATGATATTTCTCATAAAGATTCCCAGGAATAACTTTCGTATTTATATATTCATTAAGGTCTTCTGGATGACTCAATACATATTCCTTAAATACATCAACTCCGTTACAAAACACTAATCCATCAATGGACTTAAAATAATCTGGATTTGCTCTAAAGAAAAAGCCGAGACAAGTCGCCATCAAATGCCTGATAATAATCTTATTATTGAATACATTAAAATATGGCGGTCTAATAACTCCAGATATCATTTTCTCCGGTTCAGAAAAATACGTATAGTCATGCGATCCGGTACCACAATAAGTCAAAATATATGCCGAGCTATCCTTTCGACGACCTGCACGGCCTGCTCTTTGGACATAGTTTGCCGGGGAGGGCGGAACATTACGCATAAATACCGTCTCTAAGTCACCAATATCTATACCCATTTCGAAAGTAGTAGAGCAACTCAAAATATTGATCTTCTTGTTCTTAAAATCATTCTGATATTCTTTAGCTGTTTTCCTATCAAGTTGTGCCGTGTGTTCTTTAACAACAATACTTTCTACTTTTTTAGACTTATACATATTTCGATAGTAATTAGTTGCCAAAGCCTCATCAGGATTAACCTCTTGGAGCGTACCGTTACATTTATCCTGTACGCAAACATTATGTACATTATAGGGAGTCAGCCTTCCACACTTTGAACATTGATAATACTTAGATGATCTATAATTTCTTACAATATATTTACTTGCATCGATTTGATATGCAGTTCTATTTTCATGTTTTCTGAAAAGACCACTTTCAACAGCGAGCGAGTTAAAAATAACATTCAATATATCCTTAGCTTCTTTGTCAGAACTTCCACATGTCTTCTGTACATATCTGACAACCATATTATCTTGTCCTTTTACAGGAAGGAAGCTTCTAATATTGGAAATTGTCTTCGGGCACTCAAATTCGACGTAATTGTCGAAGCGCCTATACTCCAGATTATCCAATTTTTCATCTGGCGCCAATGTAGATTTCACATAATAAATCGCAGGAGTAACTCTGAAAACATTAAAAACAACCTGCATTATCGTTTCCAGGTCTTTCTTTGTTATTTCATATTGACCATATTCTTCTTTTACATCTTCATCCGTTATTTCTTTCATGATGTCAGAAAGATCAAGATCAAAATAGTATAAACCCAGACCCTCACCATCATACGCGCCATCTACTCTAAGCAAATCAACCATAACGGCAAGCCACGCATTCTTATGCGATGTCATCTTGTTCGGAAATAGATCCATTCCCTTAATATCAGACGTTAAGTATGCAACCAACTCATCAACCGTTATATCCTTATAATTCAGGTCTTCAACCTCTTTCCAAATCAAACGTTTGCGAAGCATTCTGACGTGATTTGCATCCAAGAATGCAGCTGCAAAGCTTGCTTGCTGACGGCTATCGGAAAATGATAAGAATTGCTTAACCTTCTTCTCTTTCTGAGTATAAACCTCCTGACTTTTTACTTTTAAAGATAGTTTTCTCGTCTTCTTCTCGGCAACCTCCCCTTCATCAATAGCTTCATACAATATTTGAGCAATAAGTGCTGTCCCCTCATCTTTACCAAGGTTCAACCCCCTTACAACGCCAGATCTACTCTTGTGTCCACAGCAAGGACATTGGTTGATATTATTAAATACAGGTTCTTCATCATCCTTATTCTGATCAACTCTATATATTTTTACCTGATAATTTTTTCCGCATGTACAACCTCTTGCATTCAAGTTCTGAGCTGCATGAACACAACCACATTTTCCACAAACAATATACTCTTCAAGTATCAACTTATCTACCTCATCCTCATTTATCGCATTTTCCATGAGGAAATAGTCCAACTTAACAAACTCGTTTTGACCATAGTTTTCATAAATATCAACTTCTTTGTTCTGGAAAAGATAATCTAACTGATCAGCCTCGCTGTGCTGAATTTTTCCAATAATATATGGAGAACTGCAATAACGGCAATTACCAACTTCAAATGCTTTAAGATCATCTAACGTATTTGTTTTAGTTAAGCTTAATTTAGGATTATTACCCACTGTAATATATGCTCCTGACAAAGGGCGTACAAAAGAGTGGTATTTTAAGTCAAACAAACCGACACCTTCTTTATTTGCCATATTAATTAAGTCGATTAACGCAATGAGTTCTTTTTCATTTATGCTTGGCACTGCGCTAAGTATGTCATGGAATGTTCTACTACCATCTTTTAGAGTGTTATAGACAATGAGCACATTTCTATCAGCCCGAAGTAGATCAAACAATTGCTCATTTACTGTCGTCGCTTTCTCAGAAATATAGGTACTGCATATTTCAGTGACACTGTCCAAATCCGAAGACGCATTTTTTAGATTAATATAGTCAAATCCCTTGACTGTATATTTTATTGCATCTGTATCAAGCATGATTCTCTTTGAAAAAATAATATCCTTTACATCAAACGAAGCTGACGTCAGGCTTCTTGCAAAATCAACAATTTCCTTTTCCGACTTTCCCTGTTGGCCTAAGGTCGCACTTGTGAGAATAAATCTCGGCTTCTTAGGTGCAAGGCCGGTGAGTCTTCGCATCAGAAGAGATAGCTCTATTCCTAATGAGCCTGAGTACGAATGCGCTTCATCCAAAACTACAAACTTCCAATTACGTAATCGCTCAGGTGTAAAAATTGCATAATCATTAGGGCGAATAAGCAAATACTCCAGCATTGAATAGTTTGTGAATAGCAGATGTGGCGGATTATTTCGGATTTCTTCTCGAGATACTAATTCATTGTCAGGTATAAAAGTATTGTTTTCCTGTCCATATTTAGCTCTGTAATTTTGTGAAACCTTTTCTTCTGTATCACCAGTAAAGAATCCATATGAAATATAAGGGCATTTCGTTAGAATATCACGAACTCGCTCTATCTGGTCGTTTACTAAAGCATTCATCGGATATAAGAAGATTGCACGAATTCCAACTTCACGATTCCCGTGTTCAATGTCACTTAATAACTCATTTAGGATTGGGAAGAGAAAACTTTCCGTTTTACCCGAACCGGTACCAGTTGTAATAATGACACTTCTCCCCGAACCAATTTTTTCCATCGCTTCTTGCTGATGGGAATAAAGCGGTCTTATATAGTTGATAGCACCAAGTTTTGAGAAAGACCTGCAGACTTTTCCCATATCCATCAGTTCGTTAAGACATTTGCCTCTCTGAAAAGGAAGATTCAAGTCGACATATGGTCCCTTAAATAAGTCTTCTTGGGCTAATTGTGTTTCAAATAGTGTTTGTAATCTACCATTTCCAAATTGAAAAGAAGATCTTAAGTATTCTTTATATCTTGCGTTAATATACTGTGATCTCTCAACAGGATTCAACTTACTCATACTGTTTCCACCCCATTTACATCAATAATGTATGAAAAAATATCTACTGCAGTATCATCATCAAGCGTATTTTTTATTCCATGATGTTCAAAGTCTAAAAACAACCCATCTCCATCCTTTGTTATCGCCAGTTCCAATGTTTCATCAATTATGTCTCCGCATACTTCGATCTGTATAGGATTAACTCTATCCAGCATATAGTTCCCATTATATGTTCTAGTATATAATTTCCCCGAAAACAAACCATCTTCTATTTTTTCATCGAAATAGACGAATACACGCTTTAAATAATGGCTTTTTCGAATAAATTCGCCACGGATAAACTGATCAAAGAGCACTTCATTAATCTTAAACGATCTTCCAGCAAACTCATCTAGTGCGTAGAACACCTTCGTACATTCAAAAAGCAAACGTTCTCGTCTTAAGCTTAATCCCTTTTCCTTTTCGAGGAAGGCTATTTTGTAATGTTCAAATGAATTGACTGAATATGAATAATCAGTACACCC
Source organism: Bacillota bacterium (assembly GCA_023414985.1). Taxonomy (GTDB): domain Bacteria; phylum Bacillota; class Clostridia; order Lachnospirales; family Lachnospiraceae; genus Mobilitalea. Next base: position 13,791 of record JAEZLY010000260.1, read on the forward strand.
TGATTGCAAGTAACTGCTTCTATAGATAACCTCTCCTATATCGTTTGTAATAGAATAATAAATCTGTCCTTTTCCCCAGAAGTAAGGGTTTACTTTCAGCATTTTTTCTATAGGATCATAAGATATCTCTGTCCGTTTCTCATCTATAATACATTTGTTATAGCAGAAAATTGCTTGAGTTGATTTTCCTTCTTGAAAAAATACCATAACAACATAATCGTTTTCAACTTGATGCGTCTGTAAGAAACCAATTGATATTCTCTGAATAGTACCCAAGCGCTTTATCGGAATATCTTCATCAAGTCGTTTTCCATCACTTCCGATGATCTCCAAATATTGTAGCTCAGTTCCATATAAATCCAAATAAGAATCTGAACCTATTTCTCCTATCCACAAATGCTCGCCATACGGTTTCCAACGACCATCTGACAGTCTATAAATTTCAAGTTCAAGCGGAATAATAAGGTTATATACAGTTTCTCCTTGAATAAAAGTGCTCCATTCCTCTGAGAAATCAGAAATATACAGACCCTTATCTACCACTTCGCCAAGTAACTGTGATGAAATAGAAACCAGATAAAGCGAATCATCCATTTTGACCGTTTCCCATTTTAGTTCAGGATCGATTGCTGCAATTTCGTTTATAATTCTCTGTCTCCGTCCACAGTCAAGTTGATATACTTGTAACTGCGAAACACCGGGAGAATTTAAATCTATCTCAACTACATATTTCTTGCTTTTATCTGTTTCGGTAACATTAACATTATACTCTGAGATTCTATGCGGCTTTCCGTTAATTGAAATCTCATATTTAGCAGTACTTATGCTACTTTCAAAGAACAAATATTGAATTCTCCTATACACTTGTATTAAATTTTTTCCCCCTTGCTCTTTAACAAAAGTGTTTTCGTACGCCTCTCCAAATATCCCTGGATTAATAAATGTAGAGAAGTTCAGTACAGTCCCCTCAATGATAAATGTCATGCCTGCTTTGACATTCATTAATGACAATAAATAGTGATCATCTCTATGGAAACATTTAAACTCTGCAATCTCTTCTCTATGGCATATTGCAACGCCACCAGTATAGTTAGTATTATTTGCAATTTCTTCACCTGACGAAGCAAATACTATAAAATCCCTATAAAGCTTATTTCGGCTGTCATATATACACTCATTCTCCGCCATTAATTTATATCTGATTTTATCAAGAGGATTGTTTATTTTGATTTTCTTAACCTGTACCTTATATCCACCGATAATATAGCGAATGTCAGGATGTCGCTCTATTGCAATTTCCTTTCCATTACTCATAAAAATTGCATATATGTCTTCGTAAAGATACTGAGCTTTGACTTTATGCATTGGAGGTAAAAGGTAAACCTGCCTATTCTCCAATATAAACTCAGGTTCCCATCGAGACCTCAACTCTCCGAGTGTACGAGCTTCTCTATTTCCTCTTATGTCCTCGCGCAAAGTATTTATCCACACAGCATAACCAGCCTTAAGGTAAGGGTTAAAAATCTTAGTTTCATTATCCCACACTTTTTTATCGATTAGCTTTATAATAATAATGCTAAGATTAATAATAGAATCCAATTGATTGTTGATTATTAAGCGTTTTGTAGACCGAATAAGCTTATACGATTTTTTTGTAACTTCGATCTCAACGTCATCCCCATCAGGAGCCATAATGTTTTGTAATCCTTCATAGATAAATCGAAACTCGTCATATAAGTTTGTCGGGAGATCGCAATTAAAATTAAGTTTATATATATCGTAAATAAACTCAAAAAAAGCCGAAAGGTAATGAACCGGAACTATAGAATTTGTTAAGGCAATATTAATAACACGAGCTCTATTATCAAGGTCATCGTCCGGATGTTTATACCTATATAATATGGTTCTGATCAATCCCTCAATCTTTTGATCGGAAAAAGATTTGCCATAAAGATTTGTATATGTAGAACGAACATAGTCATAATAATTGCCATCATACTTAAGCATTGCAATTAATACTAAAGAAACAAAAACCACGTCATCATTACTCATGAAACCTGTGTATGAATTAAGCGCATGACTTAATTGTTCTTCAGCTCGTTGATGTATTTCGTTAATAGCTTCAGCGTCATCAAGAATATCAATCAAGTCAATTCCGATATTTTTTTTGGATTTTGCTAATTTGAATAAATGATCTAGTTTTGTTTCAAATTGAGCTCGAGATATACGGTATGAAAGAACTTGAATGACAAAATCTCTCTCCTCTTCGGTAATAGTACCGTCAGAAAGAACATGATTAATCGTGTCATACAAATCCTCACTTGGCTTATGCCCGCAAATCAATTCGCCATTTTGATCCATCCACTCTTTTAGGCGAAACAACTCATCATCGTTCAGTTCTGAGTCACAGATAATACCATCTATGATCCCCGTTAGTTCATATATCTTCTTAAGTTCATCACTAGAACCATTAATAAACTTTTCTGCTTTGCAGATCATAAGTTCTCGTTCCTGATCTGTAATAATTCCATCAGCAAGAGTAGAATCGACCTTACGAATTAAATCAACTTGAGTTGGTTTATAGGCAAGATTCCTATTCTTATCAACCCATTTCCGAAGTCGTTCTATCTCTTTATCATTGATTATTCCGTCGAAGCTTATTCCCCTAATAATTCCCACAAGTTCATTAATATTCTGCATAATTCACCCTTTGTAACATTGCTTCATATATAAATAGAACTCTGCTAATTAATCAAATGATTAGACGTACACATATGGAGCAAGTCCTTTCACTTCTTCAATATCCATTGAAAATTTCTCATGTGTGTTTTACCAGCACATCCTATATTCACATCATCTATTTATTAAGTACTTTGCCAATAAAGTCAAATATGACTCCCTATTCAGATTTATCCATTTCTACTATAAACGTATAGAGTTCCTTCTTTTTCATTATAAATGTACTCCTCTTCTTATGTTTTTTTATAATCTGATATAGATTGCAAGAGTTCATATAATACAAAGTAAGGATTGTTCGGAGCTCCTATTTTCTCAATCAATATTGCATCCTCAGCTGTCTCCAACACTCTAAACTTGTCACCGACATTAAACTCTAGACCTTCATTGCTGACTCCCTTAGTATTAATGGTATATTCAAATATTGTTTTTGACTTTTTATTATTATTTGACCGTTTTTTAATCTGCTTAGCAGCCACTTTCACTCCAGTCTCTCCTGCCCTGATGATAGCATATCCTCCCACCGCTACATAAGCTGCAAGCTTTAATGGGCCCCCGGCTTTTTTCGCTAATGATGTCATTGTTTGATATAATCCTAAATTGCTCATATTCATTTTCTCCTTTCTTATCTGTACTTGTCTGATAAATTTATTTTTTGTCTTCTAAAATTTAGCTAATCATGTCCTGCTAACCTAATTCGACAGGAGAAGTCAGAAGAAGCAATCTAGTAGCTTTGGGTCAAATGAATATCTGTCAAAGGAGAGCCTTCTCCAAATTTTTTTCTATGATTTTCGAATAAGCTGTATACTCATCCAATCAGGTATCTCGTTCATTAGATAAGATTAGATATTATCACTTTTACAATGGTAAGCAAGATATCCCATGCACTATTATATGTTCTCGAATATAGAAATCATATACCCGGAGATACTGATTGGAATATTCTTTCATCAGCTTTGGACTTTTTTACTCATTTCATAGCCTTCCAAATTAAATAATTGATAATCACCAACATGTTTATATAATTCATCATTTCTCGGCTTCCTATTATTGCTATAATATGTAGTTTATAATTATAAAATATTATACCATATTTTGTCACAAAGTAATATTATTTTCATAGTTTTCCATAAAATAATGGTATTTCGCTTGAGATCATAAAGTATATTGCGGAAAATCCAAACTACCTTAATTGTCTTAGTTACTTTATGCTTTCTTAAAACTGCGCCGCCCTCTTTAATGGCATTACTCAGTCAACATGATAGTCGCATTGGATTAATCAGTAATTATTTGAACTCAAATAGCATTTACTCTGCCTGATTTTAGATTGCTATGATGAAATTTCTGAACCAGATACCTTTATAAGCTATTATCCGTTCATTTTCAAAACAATATATAGAAACAACAGTTAAATAGGCAGATACCCCAAATAGCAATCAAATTCTTCACCCAAGTTAATTGTGGAGGTTTAAGTTTTCAGCAATTCTTCATGCTTTTTCCTCCACATTCATTATGATCCGCTCCTCGGTAACGGGTCTAATGTTCTTTGCTGTAATAGATAATTTAATTTCACCTTTATTATTAAAGTCTTTCCAGCTCTTTCCTTTTAAACCTTCTAACTCTACACGTACTGGTGTATTGCTGAAATTAAAAGGGGGTTGCGCTGTAGCAGCAATTTTTATTATACCTTTTCGTAATTCAAAACTACACATAAAAAAGTTCACGAAAGTCACTCTAGCCCGGTCTTAACGCCTTCTTTGTATCTTTCATATATTTTAGGTGGTTCGATAACAAGTATATCTCCTTCGAGTGTCTTTTCTACATTAAATACTAAATTTTTTAGTTTAAATCCCATAATTTCAATTCTCCTTTAATTTTTACCTCTGATTTCTCCCGTAGAATTAATCAGGCAATTTCTAGTAGCTACTTGACACGTTTCTACTATCATTTTATAATGTGATTGTAAATTCACATTATAACACATATGTTTTATTTCAAGGAGGGTTATGTGCATGTATATACACTTTGAAAATGTCGGTGATGAGGATGAAGTTAAAGAAGTCAAAAAAGAAAAGAAAGCAGAATTTAAAAACAAGTTCGGCTATCGCCTAAAAGAAATTCGTAGAGATAGAGCAAATATATACGCTAATAACAATGAGAATCCATTATACGAAAAATATAACTGTTGTTTAACTCAAGAAAACTTTGCAAAAAAAATAAACGTCAATAGACGAACAGTAATTAAATGGGAAAACGGAGAAGCATATCCTACTATAGATAATTTTGTTGAGATTTGTGACTTACTAGACTGTAATATGAATTATTTTCTAGGTGTTGACGATGAAATTCCAGAAAACGGCATAGTTTCTTTAGTTTATCACTATACGAACATAAAGCAAGAAATCATTAAGTTAGCTATGACTAATTCCGACTATCTTAACTGCTTAAATTTCTTTATGTCTCCAGAAAATTGTGAGTCACTTTACAATATAACCATACTCACCGCATGGAAAAAATCTTTGCTTAATGATGAATTATCAAAAATAAAAAATCCTTTACAAGAGATTGTTTTTAAAGCCTTTGAAACCTTTTACCTATGCTCCCACACAGACAACCTCACTCCAGACTTGTTTAAAGAATATTTAAAGCAATATCTACCAGAAAGCATACTTAATTTTGACCAATCTAGAAGTAAGAAAAACATCTTAAATATAAAAAATTGTTTTGTTATTCCATTATATCTCGATTTCAAGCGTAATCTTCCCGCAGGAAATCATTATGAATACTTCATTGATTTTATTTGTTCATATTTTTTTACATCACTAGTCAATAATATTTCCGTTGATTTATATAAGAATAAGATTTCTGAAAGATTTATTACTGTCCTTAAAGAATACTTAAAAAACATTTGATGATTTGTTTAGTAGAAAAGAAGCTCTTATACTTGTTGTAAACCCAAAAGGTTGGACATTTTTATTATTAACCCCTAAGATTATATAGTCTAACCTTAGGGGTTACTTAAGATTTCTCCTAAGTGCTTTATTATTATGCATATTTATTTGATTCTTCAATAGTCTTTTGAAGTTTTTCTTCTGCTTTTTGCAGACTTTCCCTAGCCTTTATTATATCTGTTTCAGCCTTTTTAACCTTTTTTATATTTCCAGAATCCTTTGCTTCATTCAATCCTTGTATCAACTTCGTAAGTCTTTCCATCAGCAGAGTCTTTTTATCTTCGGCTTTTACTATGGCTTCTAAGGCTTTTTCTTTATTACGCTTGGATTTTAGGTCATACTTACCTTTAATATCATTCCATCTAGGTATATCCAAGTCAACACCCTTATAGCTTTTATAATTCCGTAAAAAATTACTTTTCCAATTACCTGCATTATTATGTGTCTTAGGGTTCTGGAACATTGTTTCTTCCATAGCAGAAATAAAGTCTTCCAAATTTTCAAAAATAGAGAAATCAGTCCTATCATCACTATACCATATGCCTGGGCGTATTTTGTGAACAACATCGTCCTTTATCTGAAGATTAATTGGCCACTCCTCCATTCGCCTTGTTATTTCCCATACTTTTTTCAACCAGACTTCTTTGATAGTGACAACACCTTCATCACTCATATCATAGCCAAAAATCAGATAATCAACATCAAGCATATAAGGCTTACTTATTATTTCTTCTTGATAAACATTAAAGTCAGCTATATCAAATCCAGGCCCTGCATTACGATTAAATGCCTTTACCTCGAGTAAATTTTTTTTTAGGTCATCAGGATTAAGATAGAAATCTGGTGGCATCTGAGTATTTTCACTCGGTGTAAATTCAACACCTCTCTTTTCTAGCCATCCTTGCAGCCATTCCTGCATTATATTTCCCACAACATCTCGTTGTTTAACAATAATGCTTACATCTCCTAAATAAAATGTTATTCTTCCTTCAAGTTGAAGAATTCTATCCTCTGAAACAAGTTTTTCATGAATTTGCTGTGCTGTTAACCTCAAATTGCAACATCCTCTCTTTCCGCGGCTTCATTCACGTAATATTCTCCCAATCGACTTGCAATACTCCTTATTACTGGTACACAGACCGTATTTCCCAGTAAATCGAAGGCCTCTGTCTCTGTTATCATGTCTAAGTCATAGTCATCTGGATAGCCACATAAGCGCTGACACTCTCGGATTGACAGCCTTCTTATTCCGTTACCATCCACAACCCCCAATTTGGCAACGTCCATGGCCACAAGTGTAGGTGCAAGCTGTGTAGGATCAAGTATCTTTGAAAATTCAAAAGAAAGTTTTCCTGCAACTATGTTGTAACCCTTTTCGAGTTTTTCGTCAGGGACTCTAATCGTTACACCATTTTCATTTTCAATCTGCTGTTTAGGATGTTCATATGTTAAATACCCAAGGTTTGTTAAATTCGTTAAAATTTGATGCAAATTGGGTACATCAAAAAATGTCCGTATTTGTTCCTCAGTAAGTGGCATACCATCCATCCATTTGATGCCAATCACATCAGCCCAGTGTTTTTTCCTTCTTTCTTTCAAGAGAGTATTTAATAAATCCTTTTCTTGTTGTGTTGTAGGACCTTTCAAATCAATGTCCCAAGAATGAATATTGTTGCCACCGCCTCGCTTATCTTTTATAGACATTCCGGCAACTTGTTGTGCTGTATAATATGTAAACAATTGTTGTGTAAATATGGAATTAACAGTCGGAAGCCCTTCTTGAAGAATTGTGCCCAGGTTAACTTGATGAACAGCAAAATTATCCAAATCAATTATCTGATTAAGTGTTCCGACTATATATACTCTTTTTCTACTTTGAGGTAATCCAAAAAACTGCGAGTCAATTAGTCGATAATTTACCACATATCCCAATGCCTCAAGATGTCCAATTATCGTTCTAAGTGTATTACCTTCATCGTGGCTTATTAAACCTTCAACATTTTCAAGCAAAAAGCCTTGTGCTGGATGTCCGCTCTGCATTTTCTCCTGAAGTATTCTCTCTATCTCAAAAAACATTGTTCCCCTTGTGTCTGCAAAACCCCTTCTGTTACCAGCCGAACTAAACGGCTGACACGGAAATCCTGCCAAGAGAAAATCAAAATCAGGAATATCTCTATTCACATCGGCTTGAGTGATATCTCCAAATACTTCTTCATTCTGCCCATAATAGCTTCGATACGCTTGTATCGCATATGGTTTGATTTCTGACGAAAAAACACACTCTGTTTCTAAACCCAAATCATTCATTGCCTGCGTAAATCCCAGGCGAATACCACCTAATCCAGAAAATAAATCTATAATTCTAGGCATTACAAACACTCCTCAAGTTGTTTTTTCTTTCTGATTATGTTCGTCAATTATCTGTGAACCCTCAATCAATGGTGTTCTTCGAACAATCTCACTATAAGACGCATAAGCCTCCAATCGAGCTGCTTGGTTTAGCTTTTAAAGCTCTTACTTACTCTGACGCTCTTTGAAATTGTTTTATTCATGTCAAAGCCTTCCATAAATAATTATAGCAATCGTTTGCTACATTATCAATACATTTCTCCTCGAAAAAAGCAATAAAATAGAACCCCTTTATTTAGAGGTCCTATTTGAACGTGCTCTCTTCGTTTGATCGTAAATCGGTCGTAAATTTTGACTTCCGAGCTTTTAACCCTTGTAAACACTGGACCTATTTCTCCAGCGTCTTCATCGTCGGGAACAACAGTACATCCCTGATCGCCTGAGAATCGGTCAGCAGCATTACCAATCGGTCAATACCGATACCGATGCCGCCTGTCGGAGGCATACCGTATTCCAATGCGGTTAAGAAATCCTCATCCAGCTGGTTTGCTTCCTCATCGCCAGCAGCACGGAGTGCTTCCTGTGCCTCGAAGCGGCCTCTCTGATCCAATGGATCATTCAACTCGGAGAACGCATTTGCCATCTCCCTGCGGGTGACGAACAGCTCGAAACGCTCCGTATAGTCCGGGTCGTTCGGCTTTCTGGAAGCAAGCGGTGAGATCTCTACCGGATGATCCATGATAAAGGTCGGCTGTACCAGATGCTCTTCTACGAACTCTTCAAAGAACAGGTTGATGATATCGCCTCTCTTATGTCTTGCCTCGAACTCGATGTGATGCTCCTTCGCAAGTGCTTTCGCAGCAGCTTCATCAGGAACCTGATTAAAATCTATATTCGCATACTTCTTAATTGCTTCTACCATTGTAAGCCTTTCAAAAGGCTTCGCTAAATCTATCTCTACACCGTCATAGCTGATGGCCGTGGTACCAAGTACCTTCTGCGCTACCGTACGGAACAGCTCCTCAACGAGATCCATCATTCCGTAGTAATCAGTATAAGCCTGATACAGCTCCAGCAGTGTAAATTCCGGATTATGTCTTACGGATAAACCTTCGTTACGGAATACCCGTCCGATTTCATATACCCGCTCCAAGCCGCCTACAATCAGACGCTTTAAGTACAGCTCCAGAGAAATTCTCAAATGGATATCCTGATCCAGGGCATTGTGATGCGTGTTAAAGGGCTTAGCCGCAGCACCGCCGGCATTCGGAACAAGTACCGGTGTCTCCACCTCGATAAACTCTTTATTATCCAGATAATTACGGATTTCTCTGATGATCTTGGAACGCTTTACGAAAGTATCGCGCACCTCGGGATTGACAATCAAATCGATGTATCTCTGTCTATATCTGGTATCTGTATCCTTCAGGCCGTGGAACTTCTCCGGCAGGATCTGAAGACTCTTGGTTAAAAGAACCACCTTTGTTGCTTTTACCGATACTTCACCGGTATGAGTCTTAAATACCTCGCCCTCGATACCGACAATATCTCCAATATCATACTTCTTAAACTCAGCATAGGGTTCTTCGCCGACTTCATCTCTCTTGACATAAGCCTGGATGTCGCCGCCCAAGTCCCTGATATTACAAAAGGATGCCTTTCCCATAATACGCTTTGACATAACACGTCCGGCAATGGAAACACATTTCCCTTCAAAACTCTCAAAATCCTGTATGATATCGTTAGAACGATTGGTTACCTGATACTTCATGATCTGGAAGGGATCCTTCCCGCTCTCCTGAAGCTCGGCAAGCTTTGCTCTTTTTACCTTCAGTAACTCATTGATATCCTGCTCTGTCTGCATTCTTTCCTCAGCCATGAATTTCACCTCTTATCGCAGTAAACTGCCTTTTACAAGTCTAGTCCTTGGTAAAGCCCGCTTACTCCACGAAATATTAATTTGATCTCTGAATCTCTAATATCTTGTACTGCATCGTGCCTGCATGGGCATCCACGCTAACAACATCTCCTACCTTCGCTCCGATCAGGGCTCTGCCGAGCGGTGATTCGTTGGAAATCTTGCCTCTTAAGCTGTTTGCCTCAGTGGATCCGACTAATTTATAATCGAGTTCCTCATTAAATTCAATATCTAAAATCTTGACTTTGCAGCCAATATTGATGACATTAACGTCTACTTCATCCTCAACAACAACTTCTGCATTCTTCAGGATCTTGTCAATCTCTTCGATTCTTGCTTCGATGTCTCTCTGCTCGTCTTTCGCTGCATCGTATTCTGCATTCTCGGAAAGATCACCTTGTTCTCTCGCTTCCTTAATCTTCTGGGCAACGTTTTTTCTTTGGTTTACTTTCAGATCGTGAAGTTCTTCTTCCAGTTGTCGTAATCCCTCATAAGTCAATATGTTCTTTTTTTCTACCATAAAACACCCTTCCTCCATATTGCTTTTTATACAATATACAATACATTCAAAGTATTATATCGTATCAAATGTTTCTTGTCAACATCCCATTATCTTATGGTAATGAGACTGCCGTCTTAAAAGTTACATTATATCTTATCTTCAATACAACTAAAATATTCTTTTGTTTTATGAATAAAACATAGCGTTCTTTTTCTGCTTTTTCACATCCTAATCTTATTTATCGGATGTTTTCCGATTATTCTACACCCTTTAAAATATCGCAGAAATCAAAGGTTGCAAAATAGTCCTTCGCGGTCTCGGCCCGTCTGATCAGCTGTACGGTTCCGTCTTCCTTTAACAGCAGCTCGGCTGATTTTAATTTGCCGTTGTAATTATAACCCATCGCATAACCGTGTGCACCGGTATCGTGGAGTACGATAAAGTCTCCGAGATCAATCTTCGGAAGCATACGGTCAATCGCGAATTTATCGTTATTCTCACAGAGGGAGCCGGTGATATCATACTTATGATCACAGGGCTCATTCTCCTTGCCCATGACCGTGATATGATGATAGGCACCATACATAGCCGGGCGCATCAGATTAACCGCACAGGCATCCAGACCGATGTACTCCTTGTAAATGTGTTTCTCATGGATTGCCTTGGCTACCAGGTGCCCGTAAGGAGCAAGCATGTAGCGTCCCAGCTCTGTAAAGATTGCGATATCGCCCATTCCAGCAGATACCAGTACCTCTTCGAAGGCTTTTCTGACTCCTTCTCCGATTTCCATGATATCATTTGCCTTGGAATGTGGCTTGTAGGGAATTCCCACACCACCGGAAAGGTTGATGAACTTAATATCCGCGCCGGTCTTATCCCTTAACTCTACCGCCAATTCAAATAAAATCTTTGCAAGGGTAGGATAATATTCGTTCGTAGCTGTATTACTTGCCAGGAAGGAATGAATACCGAAGTATTTCGCACCCTTTTCCTTCAGCCTCCGAAAGCCGTCAATCAATTGTTCCTTTGTGAAGCCGTATTTGGCATCTCCCGGATTGTCCATGATTCCGTTGGCCGTCTTAAATACACCACCGGGATTGTAACGACAGCAGATCGTCTCGGGAATTCCTGCCACCTTTTCAAGAAAATCAATATGGGTATAATCATCCAGATTAATGATTGCCTTCAGCTCTGCTGCCTTCACAAATTCCTCTGCAGGCGTAGCATTGGAGGAGAACATAATATCATCTCCCGTACACCCAATGGCTTCCGAAAGCATCAATTCAGTCATCGAGGAGCAGTCTACTCCGCAGCCCTCTTCTTTCAATATATTGATAATATAGGGGTTTGGTGTGGCTTTTACTGCAAAATATTCCTTAAACCCCTTATTCCAGGAAAATGCCTTATATAGTTTTCTTGCATTTTCGCGGATTCCCTTTTCGTCATAAATATGGAAGGGAGTCGGGTATTTCTTTGTGATTTCCTGCAGCTGTTCCAGTGTAACAAACGGTTTTTTCATAAGAAACCTCCTATATCATATTGTAGTAATCTATTGAGAAAGACAGCTTCTACTGTCCATTCACTCACTTCTCGGCTTGATCAGTTCATATCTGCCTGATTTGATGCATTCAATATAATCCTGAATGCTTTCCGCCTTCTTTTTTAAAGCAACACCGCTATGAAGGCTCTCCATGCCATGAGCATCGGTACCGGCCGTCATCCGAAGCTTATGCTTTTTGGCATAGTTAAAAGCTTCCCGATCGAAGCCCTCGTTCCGATTGCCGACATTGATTACTTCCACCGCATCTACATATTCGGGAAATAGGCGTACCTCAGGAATATAGGAACGAACCCGGAAGGGATGTGCATGTACGATATACCCTCCGTCCGCATGGATATGTTCGTATTGTTCCCGGATGGACCATTCCAGAATATCCGGATGCTGCTTCAGCCACTCCTTGTCTAAGCCGTAAACCAGGAATTCCGTTGCATTAAAGTTCGCTTCCCAGCCAAAGAATACGGATAAGCCGATTCTCTCGCCTTCCTCCCTGGCTTCTTCATAACCCTTGCAGAATAGCTCCACACGGTCTTCCCAGGGCAGATTACGCGGGATACAGCTGTTGCCGTTAAAGAAATGATCTGTTACGATAATACCGGTATAACCGGCAGCCTTGTAATATCTGGCATGCTGTGTACCCGAATACAGGGCACAGGCACTGGCCGCCGTCGTGTGAAGATGTGTTTCATAGCAAAACAGGCCCATACTACTTCGTCGCCTTTCGTTCCGGATCTGTATACCAATCCGGCTATAAATATAATCAAATTTGTATAAATATACTATTCGATTATAACTGTCATAAAATTACATAATTCTCGCGTTTCCCAAGAACCGAAAGAATTCCCCCTGTCGCTCAGCTTCGAGGGGGTTATGATTTCTTATTTAATAATTGTTCCTATTATACATCATTCTACGGTTTTTTCAATCACTTTTTTTAATTTTATTCTTCCTTCCTGTTTTAGTACGAACGTATGATTGCAATACTTCTGGAATTCTTTCAATTTATATGATATAATTACCAGGATGGTTCAGGTGCCGAAAGCACTTTTCCCATCAGGATAAATCATTTACAGAAGGGGTTTTACACGATGGAACAATATAGCGGCAGTCAAATCGTCGTATTAGAGGGTCTGGAGGCAGTCAGGAAACGTCCCGGTATGTATATCGGCAGCACGGGTCCGAGAGGCCTGCATCACCTGATCTGGGAGATTGTAGATAACGGGATCGACGAGCATCTGGCAGGGTTTTGTACTAGGATTGATATCACATTATTGAAGGACGGCGGCATAGAAATATGCGACAATGGGCGAGGAATTCCGGTTGATATTCATCCAACCAAGAAAATCCCTTCCGTCCGTGTTGTCTATACGATACTCCATGCCGGCGGCAAGTTCGACAGTTCCGTATATAAGGTATCCGGCGGTCTGCACGGTGTCGGAGCCTCCGTCGTAAATGCGCTCTCCAAACGCGTGATCGTAGAGGTCAAAAGGGACGGCAAGGTATATCGTGACGAATATGTAGACGGCGGTCATCCGATCGTCAAGCTGGAGGACGGGCTGCTTCCGGTAGTCGGTAAATGTAACAAATCCGATACCGGAACGAAGGTAACCTTCTATCCGGATGATACCATCTTTGAGACCGTAGAGTTCAAAGCGGATATCATAACCAAGAAACTAAAGGAAATCGCATTTTTAAATAAAAATCTGTTAATCCATTTCACCGATCAGATTACGGGAATTGAGAAGACCTATCAGGAGGAGTTCGGTATCAAGAGCTTCGTATCCTACCTGACCCGTGAGCAGACACCGCTCCACGACGAGCCCATCTATCTGGAGGGACAGAGCGGTGATATCGAGGTGGAAATCGCTTTTCAATATACCGATAGTTATACCGAGCAGATCAATGCCTACTGCAACCGCATCAACGTCGTGGATGGCGGTACCCTGGTCACCGGCTTTAAGTCCGGTCTGACCCGTGTCATGAATCAGTACGCGAGAGAATTGAATATCTTAAAGGAAAAGGATGAGAATTTTGATGGCAAGGATATCCGCAACGGTCTGATGGCCATCATCTCCATCAAGCACCCTGATCCGCAGTTCGAAGGTCAGACCAAGACCAAGCTCGGCAACACGGATGCCAAGACTGCTGTAGAGGATGTATTCACTTCAGAGTCGACCCGCTGGTTTGATAAGCATGTGGAGGTATTAAAGACCATCCTGGATAATTCCATGAAGTCCTTTAATGCAAGACGTGCCAGTGATAAGGCCCGGGTTGCAGTCATGAAGCAATTAAGCGATGTGGATACCAGAAGTAAGCTTGCCTCCTGCTCTTCCAAGAAAGCGGAGGAGTGCGAATTATACATCGTAGAGGGTGATTCTGCGGGCGGTACGATTAAGACTGCCAGAAACAGAAGAACTCAGGCAGTGCTTCCTCTTCGCGGTAAGATCCTGAACGTAGAGAAAGCAACTCTGGAAAAGATATTAGTCAATAACGAGATCAAGCAGATGATTGCCACCTTCGGCTGCGGGATCGGTGACGAATTCGATATTACAAAGCTTAAATATGATAAGATCATCATTCTGACCGATGCCGATGTAGACGGTGCTCATATCAGTACCCTGCTGCTGACCTTCTTCTACCGGTTCATGCCGGAATTAATTCTTGAAGGGAAGGTATACCGCGGGCTGCCGCCTCTTTATAAGGTGGATTACGAGACCTCGGGCAAGGGAAAGAAGACAAAGCAGTCCGAGTATCTATTCAACGATTTCGAGCTTGAGAAGTTCCGGAAGAAGGAAGGGAACAAAATTACAAGTCTTCAGCGTTACAAAGGACTTGGTGAGATGGATGCCCATCAGCTCTGGGAGACCACACTGGATCCCGAGACTCGAATCCTGGCTCAGATCTCTATCAGTGATACCGTTGAAGCAGATGAAATCACGACAATGCTGATGAGCAGCAATGTTCCTCCGCGAAGAAGCTTTATTATGGAAGAAGCAAAATATGCGAAGGTAGATATATAATAGATACACGGAGGTTACAATGAAGAAAAATACTGATCAGATCATTCAAATGGATTTTTCCGAGGAGATGAAAACCAGCTATCGGGATTATGCCATGAGTGTTATCATCGCCCGTGCTCTGCCCGATGTTCGCGACGGATTAAAGCCGGTGCAAAGAAGAATTCTGTATTCCATGATCGAGCTGGGTCTTGACCCTGCCAAGCCCCATAGAAAAAGTGCCCGTATCGTCGGCGATACCATGGGTAAATATCATCCTCACGGTGACAGCTCCATCTATGAAGCGCTGGTCCGCATGACCGAGGATTTCTCACTGATGGTCCCTTTGGTGGACGGACATGGTAACTTCGGCTCCATCGACGGAGACAGTGCTGCTGCCATGCGTTATACGGAAGCCAGACTATCACCCGGCTCCATGGCACTACTGGATCATCTGGAGAAGGGCTTGATTGATTTTGTCCCGAATTTCGATGACAGCGAAAAAGAACCTGTTGTACTTCCCGCTATGATACCGAATCTGTTGATCAACGGAACCACCGGTATTGCGGTAGGTATGGCTACCAATATCCCGCCCCATAACCCCGATGAGGTCATTGACGGCGTCATCGCCTATATGGACAACCCGAATATCACGGTCAGGAAGCTGATGGATTACATACCTGCACCTGACTTTCCAACCGGAGGTATCATCACCAACCAGGATGATCTGCTGGCTCTCTATGAAACCGGAGAAGGTAAAATCCGAATCCGTTCCAAAGTGGAAATTGAAAACGGCGATTCGGGCCGTAAAAATATTGTTATAACCGAGATTCCCTATACCATCGCCGGTAACAAGACTAAGCTTGTCGAGAATCTCGCAACCCTGATCAAGGATAAGGTATTTGATGAAATCTACGATGTCCGCGATGAATCCTCCAAGGAAGGAATCCGAATTGTAATCGAGGTGAAGAAGGATCGTGATCTGGATAACCTGCTGAACGGTCTCTATAAGAAGACCTGTATGGAGGATACGTACTCTGCCAATCTGCTGGCTGTCAAGGATCAGCAGCCGATCACCTTCGATTTGAAGAGCATCCTGCGTGAATTCGTGGATTTCCAGGTAGAGCTCTATACCAAGGAATATGAATACATGCTTGATAAGGCCATTAAGCGTCTGGAAATCGTCGGAGGTCTCATCAAGGCTACCGATGTCATTGACCTGATCATCGAAATCCTGCGCGGCAGTACCTCCATTAAGCAAGCCAAGGCATGTCTGATGGAAGGCAACACTGAGGAGATCCGCTTCAAATCGGAGCAATCCCGCAAAGAAGCCTCTATGCTGGATTTCACGGAACGCCAGGCAGATGCCATCCTTGCTATGCAGTTAAGCAAATTGATCGGCCTTGAGATCCTAAAGCTTCACGAAGAGAATGACAGCCTGATGAATTCTATTGAAGAATACAAGAAGATTCTCGGGGATACCAAGGAGCTTTATAAGGTAATCAAAGGCCGTCTGAGAGAATATAAGAAGATCTTCCACAAGGACAGAAGCACTGTTCTTGCCAACGCTTCTCTATCAGAATATGTGGAGGAGGTAAAGATTGAGGATATCTATATCCTGATCGACCGCTTCGGCTATACCAAGTCCATCGATGCCGTCAGCTATTCCAGGGCCTCAGAGGAGAATTTGAAGGATTTCGTCTATATTATCCTGATGAAGAATACCGACCGTCTCTGTGTTTTTACCGCAGAAGGCAATATGTATCAGGTAAAGGCGGAAGCTATCCCGCGATGCAAGTTCAAGGATAAGGGCGTTCTGATCCACAATCTGTGTAAGCTGGATAAGGAAAATGTGGTACTCTATACCTCCTTTGAACAGCTCTATGAATCGCAGCTGCTCTTTACGACGAAGGCCGGATTTATCAAGCAGGTATCCGGCGTGGAATTTGAGACAAACCGTTCCCAGATTGCTTCTACCAAGCTGGAGGAGAAGGATGAGATCGTTGCAATCAATCTGCTGACCGGCCATGAGGTTCTGGCAGGTAATCTAAAGGTAATCCTCCTAACCGAGAAGGGCTTGTCCCTCGGCTTCCCTCTCTCCGAGGTCAGTGAGCTGAAGAAGACCAGCCGCGGCGTTAAAGCCATCACCTTGGAGAAGAACGACACCGTGGCTTTCACCATCGCTCTAAATCCGAATGTGGACACCTTCCAGTATAACGACAAGACCTTAAGCGCAAAGAAGGTTCGCATGAGAAAGCGGGGCGACAAGGGACAGAAAGCAACCCTATAGCTTCATTAATATCAATAAGTCAATTAGATTGGGCTGCCGTACTAAATTGTACGGCGCCCTTTTTATGTTACCGGTGTTTATCACGGATTCGTTCACGAGAATAGCGTGGAAACGATTACCCCAACAGAGACACGTTCTCACTCGGTTGCCGCTCATAGCGGT
>JAEZLY010000272.1 GCA_023414985.1 Bacillota bacterium
GAACATCTGCGAACGTTAAACATTATATTTGAGCATTATGCCAGATTGCTTTGCACAAACCTGCCTGCATACCTAAGAAAAAATGTTCAGGTTGAAGTAATCAATTCCGAAGCGGTGCAGTACTCAGAGTTTACCAATGCACTATCCAATCCGGTACTGCTGGGAATCATAGATTTTGCTCCGCTGGAAGGAAATATCATTCTTGAGCTGGCAGACAATATAGGCTATGCCATCGTGGACAGAATGTTGGGCGGAGGAGGATATCCTCTTGAGAAGATGAGAGATTTCTCGGAGATTGAGCTATCCATTATCGAGAGAATCTTCAACGTCTGTACGAACCTGCTCCGGGAGCCCTGGGCGAACGTAATCCAGCTCCAGCCCAGACTGCTGCGAATAGAGACCAACTCGCAATTTGCGCAAATCATTTCTCCGAGTGAGATGATTTCAATTGTAACCTTAAATATTAAGATCGGTAACATAGAAGGTATGATGAATATCTGTCTTCCTTATGTATGTCTTGAGAAGGTTATTGATAAATTAAATACGAAATACTGGTATTCAAATTTGCAATTGAGTGACAATAAATCCTATCAGGATGTCATAGAGATTGCAATTGCAAAAGCCCGAGTTCCTCTACGGGCGGTACTTGGCAAGAGCACAATCTCTGTCAATGATTTTATGAATATGCAGCGTGGAGATATCATTAAATTGAATACAAAAATAGAAGATGAATTGACCGTCTATGTCGGTAATCTTAATAAGTTTACCGCTCTCCCCGGAGCATCCTCAGGCTCCTATGCGGTAAAAATTTCATCGATTAACAGAGGAGAGGAGTAACAGACTATGGATGGTATGCTGTCTCAAGAAGAGATCAACGCTTTACTAAACGGAATGAGTTCTGACGCCTCCGACAGTACGGCGAATGAAAAGCTAACCGATGCCGAAAAAGATGCAATTGGAGAGATATCAAATATTAGTATGGGAACAGCTGCAACAACGTTGTTTTCCCTGGTAAATCAAAGAGTTAATATCACGACTCCTGTGGTTGAATATGCAACCTGGAAGGATATCGTAAACAGCTATGATAAGCCTTGCGTATTTATCCAGATTTATTATGAAGATGGTCTGGATGGTAATAACATCTTAATCCTTAAGGAGAAGGATGTTAAAGTTATTACTGACCTAATGATGGGTGGTGATGGAACCAATATCACAGGAGAGCTGTCGGAGTTGCACCTTAGTGCAATCAGTGAAGCGATGAACCAGATGATGGGCTCCGCGGCAACCTCGATTTCTTCCATGCTGGAGAAGAGGGTAAATATCAGTCCCCCGACCTCAGCGGTTGTCGATTTGTATGAGAATATGAACGGGGAGAATATTGCGGACTTCCTGAAAGGAAATTTCGTCAGAGTATCCTTCCATATGGAGATCGGCGATCTGGTAGACAGTGTTCTGATGCAGTTGTATCCCTTTGATTTCGCAAGAGATCTGTATCAGCAGTTTATTCAGGCCACTTCCATGGAACCGGACATTCCTACAAGACCTGCCGCAGATAGTACACCTAAGAAGGCACAGACACCTCCGCCTCAGGCCGCTCCGGCACCACAACCGACACCGATGCCTCAGCAGCAGGCATATAATCCTTATATGAACATGGGATACCCCGCTCAGCCGGGAATGCCGCCGATGCCGTATATGATGCCACCGGTACAGGATGTGAATGTATCTCCGGTACAGTTCGCACCATTTGCGCCTCTCACAGGAGGGGTAGTTCAACCGGAAAACATCGATCTATTAATGGATGTACCGCTTGAGGTTACGGTAGAATTGGGAAGAACAAGTAAATCAATCAAGGAGATCCTCGATTTTTCACCGGGAACGATAATTGAATTAAACCGGTTGGCAGGAGAACCGATTGATGTACTGGTAAATGGAAAATTTGTTGCTAAGGGCGAAGTAGTAGTAATGGAAGAAGCCTTCGGTATCCGAGTAACAGAAATTATAAAACAGAAGCAACTCAACTAAAAACATTTTAAACAGAAAGATAGGAGAATTACTATGGCGAAAAGTATTTTAATTTGTGATGATGCAGCGTTTATGAGAATGATGATTAAAGATATTTTAACCAAGAACGGTTACAATATCGCAGGCGAAGCAGAAAACGGATTAAAGGCTGTTGATAAGTATCAGGAGACCAAGCCTGATTTGGTTATGATGGATATTACTATGCCTGAGATGGATGGTATTCAGGCTTTAAAGAAGATTAAGGCGACAGACCCGGGCGCAAACATCATTATGTGCTCCGCTATGGGTCAGCAGGCGATGGTAATTGAATCCATTCAGTCAGGTGCGAAAGATTTCATTGTAAAGCCGTTCCAGGCAGACAGAGTTTTGGAAGCTGTTAAGAAAGCAGTAGGTTGATTTTACAATGATGGGATTAAGCTTGACCATTTTAGCGAAAGGCTCAGATCTGATTGAAGCACTCAACGGTAGTCCAACCCCTCCTGCTCCGGCAGGAGACGGCACTTCTGGCTTCAACGGAGGAATTTCCACAACTGACAGCTTTGTGCAATTGGTCAGTTTAGTTTTCGTGCTTATCATTATACTGGTAGCGGCCTACTATACTTCCCGTTTCGTAGGGAATCTAAAGATGGGCCAGATGAAAAAAAGTAATTTTCAGGTGATTGATACCTATCGGATCAGCCAGAATAAAGCGCTGCAGATAGTAAAGATTGCCAATAAATACGTGGTAATAGCGATTGCGAAAGATACGATAGAGGTCATCACTGAACTGGAGGAAGCTGATGTTATCATCAGGGAATTCCATAACGATGAGAAGCAAAGCTTTAAGCAGATTCTCGATAAGCTGAAGAATAAAAACGAGTAGAGGCTGGTAACCATGAAAATGCGGAAATCAATACACTTAAGCTTACGGTCTGCAATCCTTGCTCTGATGCTTTTTACCTGTATGTTTTCAGTAATCAAAACAGAAACAGGTTATGCACAGACGGTCAAAGACACGGTAACCAATACGACAGAGGATAAAAAGACAGATAATGGTGTCGCAAATGTCAATGGTTCACTCGGACCCTTGCAGTTTACCTTAAATACGGATGAAGATTCAAGCGGGTTATCCTCAACCTTACAGATGCTGATCGTATTGACAGTAATTGCACTTGCCCCGTCAATACTCATTATGGTAACCTCATTTACGAGGATACTGATTGTTCTGCATTTTGTCAGATCGGCGATCGGAACTACTACGACCCCGCCGAACCAGATCCTGACCGGGCTGGCATTATTCTTAACCTTTTTTATCATGTCACCGGTATTCACACAGATTAATACAGATGCACTCAAGCCGCTTTCCGAGGGTACGATTACCCAGGAGGAGGCTTTTGATAAAGGATTGGCTCCGATCAGGACCTTTATGATCGAGCAGACAAAGACAAAAGATATCAGGCTTTTTTTGGATATTGCAAAGATCACCGAAGTAAAGACGACAGATGATATTCCTACCACAGTAATTATTCCCGCTTTTATCATCAGTGAGCTGCGCACGGCGTTCATTATCGGCTTCCTAATATACATACCGTTTATCATAATTGATATGGTAGTGGCCTCAACCCTGATGTCCATGGGTATGATGATGCTGCCGCCGACGATGATTTCCATGCCGTTCAAGATACTACTTTTTATTTTGGCAGATGGCTGGAATTTGATTATTGGGCAACTGGTAAAGACCTTCTACTAGCGGACTTATATATTGGTTAAGTGTATCCGTAAGGTCTTCTCATGGAGGTAGGTATGAACGAAACAATCATAATTGATATCGCCAGACAGGCAATTTATCTGGTGCTGAAAGCGTCAGCACCGATGCTTTTGGCTTCCCTGGTGGTGGGACTGATCGTCAGTATCCTTCAGACAGTGACCTCAATCCAGGAGCAAACCCTCACATTTGTTCCCAAGCTGATTGCGGTATTTCTGGTGATCATGCTGGCAGGAAGCTGGATTTTAAACTCACTGAAGGATTATATGGTGGAGTTGTTCTCCAATTTTAGCTATTACATTCATATCCTATGACATTTTCAATCCAGAACTTTGATTTTTATTTACTGATACTTGTGAGGATTACAGGTTATATCTTTACGGCTCCGTTCTTTTCACAAAGAAACGTACCGATCCGTGTAAAAACAGGCTTATCAATATTTATGGCAGCAATCCTGATTTATACAGTTCCATATACGACCCCTGAATATAACACGGTCATCGGCTTTGCGGTCCTGATCGTGAAAGAAGCACTTGCAGGAGCTATCATGGGACTTTTTGCTAATATAGCCTACTTTATTCTTGCTTTTTCGGGTCAGATTATCGATATGGAAATCGGCTTTTCCATGGTAAGCGAGATTGATCCGACAACCAGTATCCAGACGACAATTACAGCTAATTTTTATGGATATCTGGTACTTCTGGTGATGTTTATCACCAACCTGCATCACTACTTTATCCGGGCAATCATTGAATCCTTCCAATTGATAGAAGTAGGAAAGGTGAATTTGAACCCGAACCTCTATAAACTGATGGTTCAATTTATAACGGATTATTTTATTATCGGATTTCGAATTGTCCTGCCTGTATTTGCAGCAATTCTGATCGTAAATACACTGCTGGCTATACTAGCGAAGATTGCACCACAGATGAATATGTTTGTCGTGGGAATGCAAATTAAGATTTTTGTAGGGTTGATCGTGCTTGCAGTGATTATGCAATTAATTCCGGGTGTGGCTGATAAGATCTTCAATGAAATGAAGGAGCTGCTGCTGCAATCTGTAAAGCTGCTTCAATAGGTAGGCTGCTTGGATTGATGAATGCAGGTATGTTTCCAATAGAAAAGGAGCAAACGGTAAGTGGTGGAATTCGGGAACGCACAGGGAGAACAAATAATTTCGGCCAGATATGTCCTTCCTTACCACCTTCAGTTCTTTGCCGAGGGTGCTGATAAGACGGAAGAGGCGACCGCCAAAAAGCTGAAGGATGCAAGAATGGAAGGCCAGGCGGCGCGTAGCAAGGAATTGATTTCTGCGTCGGGACTGGCTGCATTTTTTATCATACTGAAGGTTTTCACCGGGTATATCGGTACAAACTTTATAGACCAGTTTCGAAAATCCTATACCGTGATTGGAACGCTGTCCGGTGAGGAATTTACGGTTCCCTTGGTTTCAGGCATATTAGGTGATACCATCCTGACGATTATTAAGATAGGAATTCCGATTTTTACGATTTCCATGCTGGTATCCTTTGTAGTTGTGTTGTTCCAGGTGAAGTGGCAGATTTCCCTGAAAACCATGGCACCGAAATTTTCTAAATTAAATCCGGTAAACGGTTTTAAGAAGCTCCTTTCAAAGGAGAAAATTGTAGATTTACTGATTGAGATGGTAAAGATAGCAGTGGTATCCTATCTCGCCTATCAGACTCTGAAGGATGAATGGAAGACCCTATTCATTCTGTATGATTTGAAATTAGAGCAGGCGGTTCTTTTACTCGGTAATCTGGCAATCAACCTCGGACTGAAGATCAGTATGGTATTCCTGGTCATCGGTGTAGGGGATCTGATTTACCAGAAATTAAAATTCCGAAAGGATATGAGGATGTCAAAGCAGGAGGTCAAGGACGAGTTCAAGAACTCCGAAGGAGACCCTCAGATAAAGGGTAAAATCAGGGCTAAGATGAGGGAAGTGTCCCAGCGAAGGATGATGCAGGCATTACCCACAGCTGATGTTGTCATTACGAACCCGACCCATTTTGCCGCTGCGATCAAATATGATAAGAATACCAGCGAAGCACCGGTTCTGATAGCCAAGGGTGCGGATTACCTCGCTCAGAAGATTAAGGAAGCGGCCAGGGAGCATAACATAGAAATTGTTGAGAACAAGCCGCTTGCAAGAATGCTCTATTATAATGTGGAGCTTGGGGAGGAGATTCCTCCGGAGCTTTACCAGATGACTGCGGAAGTACTTGCCTATGTATATGGGCTTAAGAATAAAAAGATTGGCTAGGTTGTTATTACTGCTTAAGTTAGAGATAGAAGGTGGGCATTAGCGATTATGATGAAAAGAAATGATTTGATTGTTGGTTTGTTCCTGCTGTCAGCAATCGTATTTTTAATTATACCGATGAGCTCCATTGTGTTGGATCTGATGCTTGCACTGAATATCTCTATCGCGATGGTGGTATTGTTTAATGCGATGTTTACCAGGGAAGTACTGAATATGTCAGCCTTTCCGACTATCCTGCTGTTTACGACCATTTTCCGTATCTCTCTGAACCTATCCAGTACGAGATTGATCCTATCCACCGGAGAACCTGGAAATGTCATCACTACCTTCGGCAACTTTGTCGGAGGCGGTAATCTGGTTATCGGTATCATTATTTTTATCGTATTGATCTTGATCCAGTTCATGGTTATCAATAAGGGTTCAGAGCGTGTTGCTGAGGTAACGGCAAGATTTACGCTGGATGCGATGCCCGGTAAGCAGATGGCAATCGATGCGGATTTAAATACCGGTTCCATCACGGATGCGGAAGCGAAAGCACGCCGGGAAAAGATCCAGGATGAGTCAGCATTCTTCGGCTCCATGGATGGTGCGACCAAATACGTAAAGGGAGATGCAATTGCCGGTCTGATCATTACGATCATTAATATGGTCGGTGGTACCGTCATGGGTGTAATGTACATGAAAATGCCTGCTATGGAGGCATTCCAGCATTTCGCTATCCTGACCATCGGTGATGGTCTGGTCAGCCAGATCCCCTCTCTGATGATATCCCTGGCTACCGGTATTCTGGTAACCAAGGTTTCCAAGGAAGCAGATTTCGGAGACCTGCTGATCAAGCAGCTGTTTTCCATACCAAAGGCACTTTATCTTGTGGGTGGATCGATGATCGGTTTTGGTATCTTTACTCCGCTCAATGGCTTTGTATTTACCGCTTACGGTCTGGTGTTCATCATCTCCGGACGGATTATTGCCAACCGTGTAGAGGTTGCCTCCATCGAGAATGAAGTATCCAGTGAAGAGGCGGCTGCCAGTGAGATCCGTAAGCCTGAGAATGTCGTTTCTCTGCTGAATGTGGATCCGATCGAATTGGAATTCGGTTATGGTATCATTCCGCTTGCCGATACGAACCAGGGCGGCGATCTCCTTGATCGAGTCGTTCTGATCCGTCGTCAGGTGGCATTGGAACTTGGCTGTGTCGTACCTATGATCCGTTTGAGGGATAACATTCAGCTGAATCCCAATCAATATATCATTAAAATCAAAGGAATACAGGTAAGTGAGGGGGAAATCCTCTTTGATCACTATATGGCAATGAATCCGGGATATGTGGAAGAGGAAATCACAGGTATCCCGACCTTCGAGCCGTCCTTCCATCTGCCCGCGCTCTGGATTACGGAGAATCAAAGGGAGAGGGCGGAAACCCTTGGTTATACCGTGGTTGACCCGCCGTCCATCATTGCAACTCATTTGACGGAGGTCATCCGAAGTCATATCCATGAACTGCTTACACGACAGGATGTACAAAACCTGGTGAACAATATTCAAGAGGCGAACCAGACGCTGGTCAACGAACTGGTGCCGAAGCTTTTAAATATCGGCGAAATCCAGAAGGTACTGCAGAATCTGCTGCGTGAGGGGATCTCTATACGAGATCTCGTAACGATCTTTGAGACGCTTGCGGATTATGCCTCTACAACTCATGATACGGATATTCTCACGGAGTATGTGAGACAAAGCCTGAAGCGTGCCATTTCCAATAAGTATTTTCCTACCGGTGAGATGACCAGCGTGGTCACATTGGACCCTAAGGTCGAGCAGGAAATCATGGGATCAGTGAAGCAATCGGAGCAGGGAGCTTATCTTTCTCTTGACCCCAGCGTCACCAGGGAAATCATCGATTCGGTACAGTCTGAGATGCATAAATTGGAGGACTTGGGAAAGAATCCGATTATTATCACCTCGCCAATTGTAAGAATGTATTTTAAACGCTTGACACAGGACTATTTTAAGGATTTAATTGTTGTATCATATAATGAAATAGATTCGAACGTAGAATTGCAGTCAGTAGGGATGGTGACAGTATAGTGATTATCAAGAAATTTCAAGCAAATACGGAGACTGAGGCAATCATGCTTGCAAAGGAAGAGCTGGGCAAGGATGCTATTGTCATGAACATCAAAACCATATCGCCTAAGGGGATCTATAAGCTGTTCCGTAAATCGGTGGTTGAGATTACGGCTGCAGTGGATGAGAATATTACATATAAGAGCGATAAAAGTAAACCGGTTCCTGCACCCGTACCGGTTCGAAAGCCTATCTTTCCTGATGTTATTTACGATGAACCGGAGGAATTTCACTTAAGTAAGCTCGGCGAAGGTCTGGGAACAGCCCCTTCAGCCATCGAAGCCAAGCTGAATAATCTGCAGAGTCTGCTGGAAAAGCAGATGGGTGAGAAACAGACCCCGGAGAAGGAAGAGCAGAAGTCCGTGGAGACAAATAAAAACCTTGCTTGTATCCAGCTAATTTATAATCAGTTGATTTCCAACGAAGTAGACGAAAAATATGCGAACCAGATTATTGCTGAAATAGAAGGAACTCTGAAGAAGGACTCCTCCATGGACAATATCCTGGCAAGTATTTATCAGAAGATCATATTGAAGCTGGGTCAGCCGAAGATGATAGAGATCATCGGCAAGACTCCGAAGTTTGTCTTTTTTATCGGACCGACCGGTGTCGGCAAGACGACAACGATTGCCAAAATTGCTTCCAAATTCAAAGTGAATGAGAAAGCGAAGATTGCTTTTCTTACAGCGGATACCTACCGTATTGCTGCAGTGGAACAGCTTCGCACCTATGCAAATATTCTCGGTATTCCTATGAGGGTCATATACTCTGAGGAGGAAATGCTTCAGGCTAAGGAAGAGTTTTCGGATTTTGATATCATTTTTGTAGATACCGCAGGCCGTTCTCACCGCAATAAAGAACAAAGGGATGATATCGAGAATTTGATCAATTCGATACCGGAGGATGAGAGAGAAATTTATCTTGTACTCAGTGCTACGACAAAATACAGGGATTTAGTCAAGATTACGGAGGCTTACTCCGAAATCCTTCATTATAATCTTATTTTTACTAAACTGGACGAGACCGGCACGATTGGGAATCTGTTTAATATCCGTATGCTTACGGAGGCACCTTTGTCCTATGCTACCTTTGGACAAAATGTACCGGATGATATCGCAAGGGTGGACGCTCAGAATATCGCGAAGCAGTTATTAAGGGGGCAATAACATGGATCAGGCAGAGCGCTTAAGAAAGATGGTCAAAGAACAAGCCTCCCCCAGACGCGTAGCGAGAGTCATTACTGTTACCAGCGGTAAAGGTGGGGTAGGCAAATCAAGTATATCGGTTAACTTAGCAATTGCGCTCAGCAGGCTTGGTAATCGTGTTATCATACTGGATGCAGATTTTGGACTTGCCAATGTCGAAGTCATGCTTGGTATTCGTCCACAATATAACCTGGCAGATTTAATGTTTCGGGGGAAGAATTTATCTGATATCGTCACTCAGGGACCGGAGAACATCGGTTTTATATCCGGTGGATCAGGGATTCAGGAACTGACGAACCTGACGAAGGATCAGATCGTTTACTTAATACAGAAGCTGGTAGAGCTGGATGAGCTTGCTGATATCATCCTGGTGGATACCGGAGCAGGGATTTCGGATTCGGTACTTGAATTCGTTGCCGCAAGCTCGGAGGTTCTTCTGGTCGCTACGCCGGAACCGACTTCTATCACAGATGCCTATGCACTATTAAAGACACTGAACCGAAAGACGGATGTATCACTTCAGGATACGGTAATCAAGATGATTGCTAACAGGATCGATACCTATGATGACGGTAAAGAGCTTTATGATAAGTTAAGTCTTGTGGTAAGCAAATTCCTGAATTTAAAGCTGGAGTACTTAGGAGCGGTACCGCAGGATACCAGTGTATCTAAGGCGGTCATGAAGCAGAAACCGGCTTTGGCACTTTATCCCAACTCTCAGTTCTCCAAATCCGTATCCTCCTTTGCAGACATTCTTTGTGAAAATGGAGCAGAGCAGGTAGAGAATAAGAAGGGAATCGCTCAGCTTTTTACCAATCTTCTTCGTTCCAGGATAAAAAGATAAGTCTCTGCCGATACGAAACCAACGTAAACTACGGAAGAACATACACCATAGCAAGAACTGATTACTGGAGGGATGTCTATGCTTCGTGAAGTGTTAACCTTAGGGGATAAAATCGATATCAAATTACTTGATCGCAATGGGAAACCGGCGCAGGATTCCAAAACACTGGTCAGCAAGCTGATGGATTTTTTGGATGCTGATGTGATCAGTATAACCACGCCATTTGCCAACGGAAGAACAATACCGCTGGAGGTAGGAGAGTATTATAATCTGTGCTTCTATACGGATAAAGGTTTATACCAATGTAGGGGCGTTGCCTTGAATAATCATAGGGAAGATAAGGCAATCATGTCCGTAATAAGGATTACCTCCAGTCTGGAAAAATATCAAAGAAGGCAGTATTTCAGATTGGAATGTATACAGGATATCGTTTACAGAATGGTTACAAATGAAGAAGAGCTTCTGGAGCAGAAATTGCTCGAGGATAATCTCGCCGACCCTGAAACAGCCTCTGAATACAGAATGAAGCTTACGGAATTTAACCGGGAATGGATAAGAGGTTCCATGACTGATTTAAGTGGCGGCGGTGCAAAGTATACCTCTGACAGGCCACATACAGCAGGTGAAAAGATTAGAATGAAGTTGGAGCTCACTACCGCTGAGGAGAAGAAGCAGATTATGGTTGACGCTGCAGTCGTTCACTCCGACAAAATCGTTAATCGCAGGGACCTTTTCGAACATAGGGTGGAATTTACCAATATATCACGCAAGGATAGGGAAGAATTGATCAGATACATATTTGAGCAGGAACGCAGACGGAGAAGATACGAGAGCAGATAATGCTGAAATAGGAAAGAAGGCGTGGAAATTCACTGTAAATTTTGTACTATATAGGTCGGATTGGAGCTAATAATGAAGAAAAATATTTTAATAATAGATGACTCTGCACTTATGAGAAGGGTACTATCTGATATAATTAACTCAGATGAACGTTTCCAGGCAAAGGATACTGCCACCAACGGTTTGGAAGGCTTGGATTTGCTGCTGAGCAGAGGCAAAGAATTTGATGCTGTTCTGTTAGACATTAATATGCCAAAGATGAACGGGATTGAATTATTGGCTGAGCTAAAGCAGAAAAATGTTAAAGCGACAATCATCGTTGTCAGCACCATCGCCAGAAAGGATGCAAGTGAAACCATTCGGGCACTGGAGCTGGGCGCCTTCGATTTTGTCACGAAGCCGGAAAGCTATGTGGAAGTAAAAAGCAATTCCTTCTCTGATCGTCTTTTGGAATGTCTTACCACTGCTACCAAATCGGAACCGAAGAAGGAGAAAGAGGCAAATATACCCACGGTACAGCCGAAGGAAACGCATCATACCAAAGCACCTGTCGTATTACCTCAAGGTTCGAATAAGCTGGTTGCACTGGCTTGCTCCACAGGAGGACCGAAGGCGCTTCATGTTGTGGTACCGAAGTTACCGGCCAATCTGGATGCTGGAGTATTAATCGTTCAGCATATGCCCGGCGGATTTACGAAATCCCTGGCAGACAGGCTCAATGAATTGAGTCAGGTTACCGTAAAGGAAGCCGAGGATGGAGACATCCTGACAAAGGGTACCGTATATATCGCGAAGGGCGGTTACCAGATGAGATTAAAGAAACAACAGGATCAAACCTATCGCCTGTCTATTTCACAGGAACCTGCAAGGCACGGGTTACTGCCATGTGCCGATATCATGTACGAGTCTCTGGTGGATACGGATTTTGACCGTATTGCATGTGTCGTACTGACCGGAATGGGTGCGGATGGAACCGCAGGAATATCACAGCTGAACAAAAAACAAAATATTTACGTGATTGCACAGAACGAAGAGACGAGCATTGTATACGGAATGCCAAAGGTAATCAGGGATGCCGGTCTTGTGGATGAAGTGGTACCTTTAAATGAAGTGTCTGATGCTATCATAAAGAATGTGGGGGTGCGTTAAATGGACGTAAGTCAATATCTAGAGATATTTATTGAAGAAACAAAAGAACATTTGCAGAGCTTGAACCAGCATATTTTAGTATTGGAAAGAGAACCTGAGAACGAAGAGACCATCAATGAGATTTTCCGTGCTGCTCATTCCTTAAAGGGTATGGCAGGTACCATGGGCTATAAGAGAATGCAGCGTCTTACCCATGATATGGAAAATGTATTCTCAGAGATCAGAGCGGGCAAGATGAAAGCAACTTCCGCTCTGGTAGATATCCTGTTCCGTGGGCTGGATGCGTTGGAAGCTTACCTTGCCAATATCCAATCCGAGGCCAATGAGGGAGAGGAAGATAACGAAGATATCATAACAGCGCTGAATAATTACCTGAACGAAGGACTCGGCGGGGGAGCAGCTGTTAAAGCGGAAGCAGCTCCGGCGGCAGCAAAACCGGCAACAGCGGTATCCGGTGCTCCGG
The DNA here is from genome assembly GCA_023414985.1 of Bacillota bacterium. GTDB lineage: Bacteria > Bacillota > Clostridia > Lachnospirales > Lachnospiraceae > Mobilitalea. The sequence continues at coordinate 12,682 of JAEZLY010000272.1, forward strand.
ATGAGAAGAAGAAATTCTTAAGTGTGAAGATTGAAGATCATGAGAAGAAGGCCATGGTAAAGGCAGGGATGCTTGGACTGAATGTAGTCGGCCTTACTGTTTACATACAGGAATATTGTATGCTGAAGGGTGCAAGAGCCTTTATGGTAAACCGGACCCTGGAAGAATTCGGTGAAATCATCAAATTAAGTCCGAGCGCACAGGATCTTGAAGATGAAAAATATGAACTGGATTATTCCGCTTTCCTGATTACCAAAGAAGAACCCGAGAAGCTGGCAAAGCTTGCTTCCAATGTATCGGAAGTGAAGGAAGTTGTAGCGGATTATGTCAGACTTTCCGAGGAAGAGATTTCTTCCTATACCGCTGTACTGAAGCAGGATGAGCAGAATGCCGTTCAGCCCAAGGCTGCAACGAAGGATACCGACTCTCTGAAGGCAGGGAATGCACCGGCTGCAAAGCAGGCAGCAAAGCCTGTCGCAAACCGTTCGGTTCGTGTGGATATCGACAAGCTGGATGTCCTCATGAATCTGGTCAGCGAGCTTATCATCGCTAAGAACGGATTGATCTCGATCAGCAGCGGTAATGAAATCATGCAGGATAATACATATCATGAGCAGATTGAATATCTGGAGAGAGTAACCACAAATCTTCATGAATCAGTTATGAAGACCCGAATGGTTCCGATTGAAAGCGTAGTAAACCGTTTCCCGAGAATGATCCGTGACTTAAGTAAGAAGCTGGATAAGGAAATGGAATTATATATGACCGGTGAGGAGACCGAGCTTGACCGTACCGTAATCGATGAGATCGGAGATCCCTTGATGCATTTACTTCGTAACGCGGCAGATCATGGCCTGGAGAGTAATGCCGACAGAGAAAAAGCCGGAAAGAACTCGGTAGGCTCCATCTATCTGGATGCTTATCAGGATGGTAATAATGTTGTGATCGAGGTTAGAGATGACGGTGCCGGCATTAATACAGAAAAGATTAAGAAAAAAGCAATTGATAAGGGAAGTATTACCGAAGAGCAGGCAGCGAGAATGACGGATAAAGATTTCATCGATATTCTCTTCCAGCCCAGCTTCTCAACCGCAGAACAGATTACTGACGTATCCGGCAGAGGCGTAGGTCTTGACGTTGTTAAGACTAAGATCGAAGCGCTCGGTGGTGAAATCGAAGCGAAGACAAAGCTGGGACAAGGTTCCAACTTTATTATCCGCCTGCCGTTAACGCTTGCTATTATCCAATCCCTGATGGTTATCATAGGGGATGAGAAATTTGCACTGCCGCTCGGAAGCATTCAGACAGTAGAGGACATTCCCTCTTCCGAAATCAAGACAATTCAGGGCAAAGAAGTAATTAATCTCAGAGGCACCGTAGTTCCGATCGTACGTCTGGGCAACCTCCTGGATTGCAAGAAACCGGAACAGGAACCGGAAGAGCTTCTTGTTGTTATCGTAAAGAAGGGCGAGAGACTTGCCGGAATGGTAGTGGATGAACTGATCGGACAACAGGAAATCGTTATTAAATCTATCGGCAAGTACATTAAGAGTCATAAGATCATAAGCGGCGCAACCATTCTTGGTAACGGCGAAGTAGCTTTAATTCTTGATGTCAATTCTTTGGTATAGGGGGTGCGTTTTAGTGGCAGATTTTAAGCAATTTATCATCGCATATCTAAATAAGGATCAGTACGGGATCGATATTAAATATATTGAGAATATCATTGTTATGCAGAGCATAACCAGAGTTCCCAAGTCCCAGTCTTTCTTCAAGGGTGTAATCAACCTTAGAGGAGAAATTGTACCGGTTATGAGTCTTCGCAAGAAGCTTGGCATGGAGGAAGTACCGTTTACCGGAAAATCAAGAATCATTATTGTACGTCCGGAAGCACAGGCTGCACCGGTAGGCTTTATTGTAGATGAAGTAAAAGAAGTAATTACTCTGGAACAGAACGATATCGAGAAAATGACCTATGATGAGAAGGATGCAAAAGCAAACTACAGCATTGGTATCGGTAAGCTCGGTGTGGATTTGATCAATTTATTGAATGTTCCTTCCATCGTGATTGAGAAGGAAGCTACTGCTTAAGGAATGTGAGGTGTAGGTGCGTTGTCCCATATAGATTTAAATCGAATCGATAATATGCAATATGATGTGCTTAGGGAAATAGGTAATATCGGTGCAGGTAATGCTACAACCGCCCTCTCGCAGATGATTAATGCAAAAATCGATATGAAGGTTCCTAAGGTTGATTTGCTGGAGTTCAAAGAGCTTTCCGATATTGTCGGAGGTGCAGAGAACCTGGTGGTGGGTATTCTGTTTACCCTGGAAGGGCAGATTGAAGGTATGATGATGTTCATGCTGGATATGACGGCATCCAGACACCTGGTAAATCAGCTTATGGGCGGAGATATGAGTAATACCTCGATCGAATTCAATGAGATAGAGGTATCAGCCCTCAGTGAGATCGGTAATATTATTGCAGGTGCATATCTTTCCTCCTTATCAACATTAACAAACATACTGATCACAGCCAGTGTTCCTTATATGGCAATCGATATGGCGGGAGCAATCTTAAGTGTGCCCGCCATAGAGTTTGGAAAAATCGGAGATAAAGCGCTGCTGATCGAAACAGAATTCGGAGATGAAGATATTGCAGTCAATGGATACTTTATCCTGATACCGACGATTGATTCATACGAAGCCATACTAAGTTCTTTAGGATTATAAGGTGAGTACATGGGCGAAATGATAAAGGTAGGGATGGCAGATTTGAATGTATGTGTCTCACCGGATGCAATCACGACATTGGGACTGGGGTCCTGTGTCGGTATTGTATTATATGATCCGGTAAGGAAAATTGCAGGTATGGTTCACGTTATGCTGCCAGACAGTACAAAGATATTAAACAATGACAATCGAGCAAAATTTGCCGATACAGGTATAGATTTATTGATAAAGCGCATGATGGAGATCGGAGCGGACCGCAGACTCTTTATCGCAAAGATAGCCGGTGGTGCACAGATGTTTGCCTTCGGCAATAACAGCGATATGATGCGTATCGGTGAGCGGAACGTAGAAGCCACGAGGCTGAAGCTGCAATCTCTTGGTATCCCGATCAGGGCTGAGGATACCGGTGCCAATTATGGTAGGACGATCGAATTCTATCCCGAAAGCGGGGATTTACTGATCAAATCCGTAGGGAAAGACCGTAAAATATTATAATGGGGTTGGTGAAGACATGCGGGAAAGATATATCCCTGCAATTGTAATGCTGATTGCCGGAACAATTACCAGCATATTAAATATTGTGAATAAGGTTAACCCAGTTCAAGGGTTGATCCGACTGCTGATTATTCTGATCCTGTTTTTTATTGCAGGACTAATCATAAAAGCAATCATTGTAAAGTTTATCATTCATGCCCCCAAGAAGGGGGAAGCATCCGAAGATGAAGACGAAGTAGAAGACGAAGCACAGGAAGGTACCGATCCCGGAAGCAAGAAGGCTGAGAGCGGTAAGCAAGAGGAGAAGAAAAAGTAATTCTGCATTTAACGTCAAGTAAGTTTTTGGAGGTACTATGAACGCTGAGGGGAAACAGAAGCTATGGGAGGACTATTCTAAGAAAAGAACTTCTGAGCTGCAGGAAAAAATCATAATTGAATATGCCGGTTTAGTAAAGCTGGTAGCAGGCCGCCTGAGCATGTACCTTGGGTATAATGTGGAGTATGACGATCTGGTTGGCTATGGAACCTTTGGACTCATAGATGCGGTAGACAAGTACGATTATTCAAAAGGGGTTAAATTTGAAACTTATGCTTCTCTCAGAATACGCGGTGCAATTTTGGACCAGATCAGAAAGATGGATTGGATACCGAGAAGCATCAGGCAGAAGCAACGTAAGATAGATACGGCTTATCAAAGTCTGGAACTCAAATATGGACGAATGGCCAGTGATGAGGAAGTAGCATCTGAATTGGATATTACAGTGGATGAATTGGAGACCTGGCAGAATCAAACCAAGGTTACCAATATCATTTCGTTGGATGAATTTATGGAACAGGGGACGGAGACTAAGGTAGAGCAAAGTCTGACGGCAGAGTTTGATCAACCGGACAGAATTGTCGAAAAACAGGAGTTGAAAGACATTCTTGTAAGAACCTTAGAAACATTGACAGAAAAGGAAAAGAAGGTTATTATTCTATATTATTATGAGGAACTTACACTAAAGGAAATAAGCCGGATTCTGGATGTATCGGAATCTCGGATCTCACAATTACATACAAAAGCTTTGCAGAAGATGAAGCTAAGGCTCGGCAGTAATGTTGACTTATTGGCAAGCTATTGATTTGACTGCTCAGGAATTGACATAGTAGATTTACGGGGGAAAAGTTTATTATTTAGGAGGAGAAAGATGAGCGGCAGAAATGGTTACTTTCAAATAAATATCAGAGGAGATGGTACCTATCTGAAGCTGTATGATGCCGAAGAGGGCGGAGAACCTGTCTTTTATGAAGAAATCAGCAGTTTCCTCATTGATAAGAAGATTTATGAGTATGATAAGGTCGCAATCGGCAGAGCCCTGACTTCACTGAACAAGGATTCCATTGAGGTGAAGATTTCGAATTTTCAGGTCAATACCATTGATGAGACGATTAAAGTAGAGCTTTCCGAAGACAGGATGTATGCAAGAGCCAGATTCTATCCTGCATCCTCTAACGGACATCTTCTGGTTAAGGATGAAATCGTATCTGCTCTGGTCAAAGCCGGAGTCAAGTATGGATTGGATGAAGATGCGGTCATGGATTTTCTTAGAGAAAGAAAATATTGCACGGACTATATTCTGGCTAAGGCTACACCACCGGTCCAGGGTCAGGATGCCGTGATTACCTATCATTTCAACACCGACCTGACTTTAAAGCCGAAGAGAAATGAGGATGGCTCTGTTGACTTTCATCAGCTGGACATGATCAGTGCCTGCCATAAGGATGAGCTGCTTGCAACACTAACACCTATGGATCCCGGCAAACCCGGAATTGACGTATACGGTGTCATCATGCGTCCGAATAAAGTGAATAATCGGGTGCTTCGTCACGGTAATAAAATATATCTGTCTGAGGATGGCCTTAGAATGTATTCGGAAGTAGACGGGCATGTCAGCTTAGTTGAGGGGCGTGTCTTTGTATCCGATACCTATGAGGTGCATGCAGATGTAGACGCTTCCACCGGAGATATCGATTACGAAGGTAATGTCGTTGTCAGAGGGAATGTCATCACAGGTTTTTCCGTTCGTGCCAAGGGTGATATCGAGGTGAACGGTGTTGTGGAGGGAGCCTTTCTGGAAGCGGGCGGACAGATTGTTTTGAAGCGTGGAATGCAGGGTATGAATAAGGGAATTATCCGTGCCAACGGAAATATTATAACGAAGTTTTTGGAAAATGCCGAAGTGATCGCAGGTGGTTACGTCTCTACCGAATCCATTCTTCACAGTAAGGTGTCCGCAAAAGGGGATATCATCGTTGGCGGTAAAAGAGGCTTTGTTACCGGAGGAGAAATCCGATCCGGTACCATGATTTCCGTAAAGACTGCCGGTTCTCAAATGGGTACAGCTACATTACTTGAGGTTGGTATCGACCCGAGAGTATTGGAGGAATTCCGGGAATTGGAGAAAAAGATTGCCAACATGCTTGCTGAAAAAGAGAAAATCGCACAGGCAGTATTGGTTTTACGAAAAAAGATGGCATTGAACAGTCAGATCACGGATGAACGTAAGGATTATATCAAGCAGATTACGCAGAATAATATCATGCTGGACGCACAGATCAGAGATTCCAGGAGAAGATACGAAGAACTTCGGATTGATGTCGAGAATAACTCCTCCGGCTCCATTAAAGTGTCGGATATCGTTTATCCGGGAACAAAGCTGGTGATTTCGAATGTCGTTCATTTTGTAAGAGAAGAGACGCATCATAGTAAATTTGTCAGGGACAGAGCTGACATAAGAGTGGTTCCATTATAGGCCAATCGTTCCAGTATACATAACAGATGATGTGAATTCAAGAGCTGATAAGTCATAGTAAGGATGGGGAGGAACAGTATGCCGGTAGGTCCGATTGAAATCATCAGAGCTCAGGAAGCAACCCAGATAAGGCATATGGATGCCCAGCGGGCACAGCATGCCCAGGAGCAGCTAAACAAAAATTTCCAGAATATGATTCAGCAGGAGCAGACAAAGCCCACACAGGCGGCCAAATCTGAAAATACCGAATACAGGTATGACGCCAAAGAAAAGGGGAATAACAAGTATTCAGGCTCCGGTGGAAAGAAGAAGGAAAAAGATGAGTCGAAAGCTTCGAAGGAAGCAAAGGGCGGAACAAAAAGCGGCGGTATCGATATTCTGGTATAGGCGGGCTTACTGTCCAAAGACTTTATCATGTCATGTTATGCAATAAATAAACACAGGAATGGAAAACGATTATGAACGCATTAGAAATAATACTGATCATTATTGGTATCATCGTAATCATTGTCAGCTGTATCCTTGTAGATAAGTCAACCAGGGAACAGAAGTTGATTCTCGGCAAATCGATAGGTTCTCTCGAGGAAAGCCTGAACGATGACGATAAGAAGCAGTTGATGGATAAGATGAAGGAGCTGCTGACAGAAGTAAGGGAAGAGGCAATTGTAGAGACGGATGATACCTTAAGCAAGATCTCAAATGAAAAAATTATGGCCGTGAATGAGTTCTCAGATCAGATTTTAGAGAAAATCAAACGCAATCACGAAGAAGTTGTTTTTTTATATAATATGTTGAATGATAAGGAGAAGGAGCTGAAAGCGGTCGTAAAGGAAATTGATACCTCAAAAAAGAAGGTACAGGATATTCTGGAAGCGAAAACCGATCATGAGAAAACAGCTTCAAAAACCCTGAAAAATCAGCCGTCTGCAAAGGAAATAAACCCTTCAAAGACTGCAGCAGCCCCGCAACAGGAGCAATCCGATCCATCTGCAGAGACTGCACAGGAGCTTTCCACAGTGAGCGGACTGAACTCCAATAGCAATTCTCAGATATTGGCCCTGTATTCCAAGGGAAGATCTGTAATTGAGATATCAAAGCTCTTAGGAATTGGACAGGGTGAAGTGAAGCTGGTAATTGACCTGTTCAAAGGTAAGAAGTAATCCGAAAGGCTTGGTGCTGAATATATGAAATTAAAGTATTATATGAGGGGCTTAGGAATCGGAATTATTCTGACCACCTTGATCATAGCGATCGGAAGTCCGAAGAAAGAACTGTCGGATCAGGAAATTAGAAAACGTGCAGAAGCCCTCGGCATGGTCATGCAGGAGGAAAGTAATCAAAATCTGGACAAGATACTGGCAAGTATCGGACCTACAAAGCCCGCAGCCCCTTCCGAAGAACCTAAAGTTACCGAAGCGGCCACCGTCACACCCGGACCGACGCCGACAGTAACACCGGAACCGACGGCAACCGTCACTCCGACACCGAAACCGACTCCCACCGAGAAACCTGCTCCTACGACAGCCCCGAATCAGAACAATGAAGGGAATGGTTTAAACAAGATTACCTTTTCCGTAGAAAAAGGGATGTCCTCTAATATGGTATCTAAAATGTTAGTGGAAAAGGGTTTAATTAAGGATGCAGCGGATTTTAATAAGTATATCGTAAGTGTAGGTAAAGCTGGTGTCATTCGCGTCGGAACTTATACCGTAGCGGAAGGTGCGAGCTATGAAGAGATTGTCAAAGCAATTACGTCGAAGCAATAAATTCTGATAGCCGGGACATACTATAGGAATGAGTAGAAAAGGAGCTTTTCCATTGAAATAAATGGTATAAGCTCCTTTATTATAAGCTTTAAAAAAATAGGTTGCAATCCGGATTGGTATACGATATAATAGGTTACAAGGAACATATGTTGTGCGGAACTTATGTTCCTAACAGTAAATAATCAGAGAAAAATATTCAATGGATCATATCCAATGGATCTAGTTCTCGGATATTGAAAAATGTTGGCAATTACCACTTGTCAAGTCAGGATTGTTATGGTATAATTTCGTAGTCAAATTACACGCATATGGATTGGCGGCATGGTGCCTTGCTGAAAGGTCTGTCGTTTATGTGAGATATGCGGAAGAAAACAACCAAATGGAGGTATATTATGAGCGTTATTTCAATGAAGCAGTTATTGGAAGCAGGTGTACATTTCGGACACCAGACAAGAAGATGGAACCCTAAGATGGCTGAGTACATCTACACCGAGAGAAACGGTATCTACATCATCGACTTACAGAAGTCTGTAGGTAAGGTAGATGAGGCTTACACAGCAATTAAGAATGTAGTTGCTGAAGGCGGTACTATTCTTTTTGTTGGAACAAAGAAGCAGGCTCAGGATGCAGTTAAGTCCGAAGCAGAGCGTTGCAGCATGTTCTTTGTTAATGAGAGATGGTTAGGTGGTATGTTAACTAACTTCAAGACCATCAAGAGCAGAATTGAAAGATTAAGAGAAATCGAGAGAATGTCTGAGGATGGTACCTTTGATGTTCTTCCTAAAAAAGAAGTTATCCAGCTCAAGAAAGAGTGGGAGAAGCTTGAGAAAAACCTTGGCGGTATCAAGAACATGAAGAAGCTTCCCGATGCAATCTTCGTTGTTGACCCTAAGAAGGAAAGAATTTGTATTCAGGAAGCACATACCCTTGGTATTCCGCTTGTTGGTATTGCTGATACCAACTGCGATCCTGAAGAATTAGACTTCGTAATTCCTGGTAATGATGACGCAATCCGCGCAGTTAAGTTAATCGTGTCCAAGATGGCTGATGCTGTTATTGAAGCAAATCAGGGTGTTCAGTTAAATGATACCACAAGCTCTGAAGAAGCAGAAGTAAGCATGGATGATGCTGTTACTGAATAAGCAGAAGCGGACAGGTTATACTGCTGACGACAAATAGTAGTTTGCCGATAAATTCTTATTAATGGAGGGTTATTACGATGGAAGTTACCGCTAGTATGGTAAAAGATTTAAGAGATATGACCGGTGCCGGCATGATGGACTGTAAGAAGGCTCTTGCAGCTACTGAAGGCGATATGGATAAAGCAGTTGAGTTCTTAAGAGAAAAGGGACTTGCTGCAGCTGAGAAGAAGGCCGGAAGAATTGCAGCAGAAGGTATTGTTGATACCTGTGTCAGCGCTGACGGTAAGCTTGCAGCGATTGTTGAAGTTAACTCCGAGACAGACTTCGTTGCAAAGAATGAGAAGTTCAGAGACTATGTTGCAGCTGTTGCTAAGCAGGCAGTTGAGACAAAGGCTGCTGATATGGATGCATTCCTTGCTGAGAAGTGGTCCCTTGATCCCACCAAGACCGTGAAGGAGCAGTTATCCTCCATGATCGCGATTATCGGTGAGAACATGAACATCAGAAGATTTGAGAAGGTAGAAGCAGCGAGTGGTTTTGTTGCATCCTATATCCATGGCGGCGGCAGAATCGGTATCCTTGTAGATGTTGATTGTACCGTAAATAATGATATGGTTCAGGAAGCTGCTAAGAACGTAGCGATGCAGATTGCAGCGTTATCTCCGAAGTATGTAAACCAGTCTGAGATTTCCGCAGATTTCATCGCACATGAGAAGGAGATCTTAAAGGCTCAGATCATGAACGATCCTTCTAATTCCAAGAAGCCTGAGAACATCATCGAGAAGATGCTGGAAGGCCGTCTGAGCAAGGAATTAAAGGAATTCTGTCTGGTTGATCAGCTGTATGTTAAGGATAGCGATATGACAGTAGCTCAGTATCTTGAAAGTGTATCCAAGCAGGTTGGCGCTTCTATGACTGTAAAGAGTTTCGTTCGTTTTGAGACCGGTGAAGGCCTTGAGAAGAAGAGCGAGAACTTCGCAGAGGAAGTAGCTAGACAAATGGGCAACTAATCCAATGTGTAGAGGCAACTTCCTCTTGAGAAGTAGCTCGTCAGATGGGACAGTAATCTATTATAGTTAAAATAATTTACCGCCGAAAACTATGTTTTCGGCGGTTTTTTGCGTTTATGTTAAAAAAAGACTGGGGTTACTGAGGAGTAGCGGGAATCAAAATCAGAATCAGAAAGTCTTAATTTTTTATGGAAATATCTAGATGACAAAGGTATAATAAGGAAAAATAAAGGTTTTTTCCTATGATGCGATATTAAGTGTCTAGATTTGGTATAGACAGAACAGGAGATAAAATGAAGATAACGGCATATAAAATCAATGCATTTGCTAAAACCATGGAAGGGGGAAATCCTGCGGGTATAGTGATAGGTGCGGAAGAGCTTTCAGAAGCTGATATGAAAAGAATAGCTGGAATGCTAGGGTTTAGTGAAACCGCCTTTGTTATGAAATCAGAAACTGCTGATTTCAAAGTACGTTTTTTTACCCCAAGCGAAGAAGTTGATTTATGTGGTCATGCAACAGTGGGAACATTTTCGGCTTTATTACGAAAGGGCATTATTATTCCCGGAAAATATACTCAGGAGACAAAGGCAGGAAACTTGGGAGTGGAGGTAAAAGAAGACACAACCATTATGATGAATCAAAAATGTCCGAACTTTTATGAAATTCTTGATGCAAAAGAAATAGCAGCTTCCATTAATACTTCTATTGATAATATAAGCATTGATATGCCCGTGCAAATTGTATCTACAGGAATTAGGGATATCATGATCCCTATAAAAAATATGGATATCCTTAATGATATTAAACCTGATTTCAATAAAGTGGCTGAAATAAGTAGAAAGTATAATGTAGTAGGTTACCATATGTTCGCGTTGGAGTCTCTTTATCATGCTAATGCATATTGTAGAAACCTCGCTCCTCTATACAATATTCCTGAAGAAGCCGCAACCGGAACTTCAAATGGAGCATTAGCATGTTATCTTTATAAAAACAGAAGGATTGGCTCAGAAAGTTGTGAAAATATAGTATTTGAACAAGGCTATTCGATGAAACTGCCATCTGAAATACTTGTTTCATTAGGCATAGCAGAGAATGAAATAATGGAAGTGAAAGTAGGTGGAAAGGCATTAAACCTATGTGAAATAGAACTTGAATAAATAAGTAAGATGGGAGCATCTCATATATGAGTAATGATATAAAATATGATTTAAGCAGCAATATGAAATCTGCGATAAGCATTGGTTATGCATCTGTGGAGGACTTACCTTCCTGGATGCAGCTTGTAGAGCTCGTCCGTTGGAATTTTCCTGGTCTGGAGACAGAGGAGCTGTTGGAGGGCTATAAGAACACTGTAATAAAGAATATTAATAGGAATAGTGCGATCTGTGCAAAGGCTAATAAGCAGGTGGTGGGAATTCTTCTGTTTTCGCAAAAACATAATATGCTATGCTGTATGGCAGTACATCCTGAGTATAGAAGAAGGCATATTGCCGAGGCTATGATTTTACAAATGCTGAAGCAGCTGGACAGAAGCCGTGACATTGTGGTTGATACATTTCGATCGGAGGACCCCAAGGGAGAGGCACCGAGAGCGTTATATAAAAAGCTTGGATTTGTAGAAGGGGAGGAGATCATCTGGCAGGAGGGTAGCGGACAGGTTGAATATCCCGAACAGAGATTTATATTAAAAGCAGAACCTAATATACAGGGAAATTAATTCTAAACTACAATATATACTCTGATTGATAGGAGGAACCTATGAGTAAAAACATATCGATAATAACCGGAGCAACCGGCGGTATTGGGAGAGAATTTGTAAAGCAGCAGCTAAGAGAAGAGATTGATGAGATCTGGGCGGTGGCAAGAAACGTAGAAAAGTTAAACAAACTGAAGGAGGAATTTGGCGAGAAAATTGTATTGATTTCCGCAGATTTATCAACAAAATCATCATTTGAATACATAGAGAGAATGCTGAAAGAGAAAAGACCCTTTATTTGTTATCTGATTAATAATGCCGGTGAAGGGAAAATGAAAGCGTATCACGAGTACTCAAATACCGAGCTGGAAGCGGGTATTGCTACGCATTGTACTGCAACGGCTGTATTATGCAATTTATGCATACCATATATGGGGAAGAACAGCCATATTATTAATATGGCCTCCCAATCTGCTTTTCAACCGGTGCCTTATATTAACCTATATGCATCGTGCAAGGCCTTTGTAAAAAGTTATTCCAGAGCTTTGAATGTGGAGCTGAAAGGGACCGGAATTTCCGCTACAGTAGCATGCCCGGGGTGGGTTAAGACAAATTTACTTGAATATGAACGTAACGGAAGGCAAATTCATTTTCCCGGGATTGCATCTCCTGAGGCAGTGGTAAGGAAAACAATGAAGGATGCAAATAAAGGGAAGGATATCTCGGTTTACGGAGTATATGTGAAATATATGCATTTGCTGGCTAAGCTGTTTCCCCACAGACTAGTAATGAAATCATGGATGAGAAAGATGGAAAAGTATATTTGAACATAGAAGAGGCCCGACCCACTTAGGAAAGCTTAAGCTAAAATAAGGCGGATCGGGCTTCATTCGTCTGGAAGTTCTTAGCCCCAGATCTTTATTCTGTTATGGCCTGCCTTGAGGTCTTCAAAGGGTCCTGCGACGGGATTCTGATTACGTCCCAACCCATGGTAATCCTTGTCCACTATGATCGGATTGCCATTCGGATCATCAAAGATTGCATCGACAATACGTACCGTTCCCAGGGTCTCGGTGGAATGCATGCGGGTTGCTACCTTCAAGAACTCTTCTTTCACATCCAACTCCAGGTATACTGCTGAGCCCTCCTCGATAATCTTTACCTTAGGATTGAAGGAGGTATCAATATATTTGTTCGCTTCCGCTCGGAACGCTTTGGAACCGTTCGTATAGATATTTCCGTCAATATACACCGGTTGTTCGATCCTATTGAATTTTTCATGATCGGCATTACCGGCATTGATGATAATATCATGATATTCCTCATAGGAAGCTGTACAGTTATCATATCCGGCAGTACCGCTGTAGGATACCTCCTCAGGGATCTCGTCTATACCGACAAAGATATTATTGTACAGTCTGTCGTCACCGCTGTATACCACCGCACAGCCGGCTACCTGGGTAGTATGAGGAAAATGGTACGGAGTAGAACGATCCAGTGTCTTAATCCTTCGCATGGTGCCGCAGCATAGATTATGAACATAAGCGCCCCCCTGAGCCACATTATCGAAGCTGTAATGGGAAGCAAAAATATTGTTATCTACCAGATAAGGACCATGGGTTACCTCGATGAAGAAGTCACGGTCATTATTATAGTATAAGTTCTGACTGATACGGGCACCCTGCGCCTGCCAATCCAACCAGGTCCCAAGGGTGCAGTTATGGATGCGGTTGTGATGTATCTGAACATCCAAAGCAGCATGCATCTTGATACCCGCGATCTCATAGCCGAAGAACTCATGCTTGACTGCAATGTTATATATATGGTTATTATAAATCTCACTGAAGGCACCGCCCATATGGCCGACAACACCGTTCTGACCGCAATCATAAATGGTATTATTCCGGATGATATGGGAACCGATCTTTTCCTTACTCCAGCCAATCTGCAAAGCACGAAAGACTGCTTCCATTTGATACTGGTATCCGGGCTTTTGCTGACGTCTGGTGCACAGATTATGCCCGGTTGAAGCTTCTTTACCGATACTGATGGCACTGCATTTGGAATCATGGATAATGTTATTCTCTATAATCCAACCCTTGCTCCAGTTTGCACCGATCAAGCCCGGCTGATCTGCAGTCGGCGGCGTCCAGGGAGTAGCTGCCTGGCACATCTCAAAACCGCGCACCGTAATATAATTCATGCCCGTTCTCTCGGGATAGAAGCAGCATCTGCGGACATTGATCTCTGTCAGCTCCTGATTGGGATCTGCTCCATGGAAATTGGCGTAAATCGTAGTGGTATCGTCATCAACCTCCGCATACCATTGATAGATCGTCTGATCCGGCTCCAGGATTTTCTCGGTGCGATTTGTCCACGGAGGATTAGTGCCCGTCTCCCGTCTTTTCGGATTCTTTACCTCGGCTAAGGAGGCTGCTTCATAAAAGGACTTGCCGTTTAAATATACATCGCCGGGATGACGTGGGGTATCCGCAGGATGGATCAGCCAATCGCCGCAGAGTATTTCCTGATACGGATTATAATCACCGAACATGGTATTCGGGAGCACAGCTTTCCATACGGTTCCTTCAAGCACTTCCCAATTGTTGACCCGCTCGGAACCCTTGATGACAACCTTTTCACCTTTCGCAGCTTCATATACGATACGGTTAATATTACTGTACCCGCTATGGGCGGGCTTAACCCATTCGCGGTATTCCCCCTCATGTACGATTACTGTGTCACCGGTTTCTGCGATCTGAGCAGCTTTTGATATAGTTCTGAAGGGATTAGCAGCTGTTCCTTCGGAATGATCACATCCGTGGATCGCCACATGATATATCTGATTCATAGTATCAATACCTCCTATTCTTTCTAATTACACAATAATACAAGTCCAACGTAATCACTACTTATTTATTGTTCATTATTCCTCATAGGTTGTGAACATATAACTAAATTTCCTGATAGGTCTCTTCGAAGAAACCGGCGTAGGAGATGGGTTCCTTGCCGACATATAAATGTGAGGTATCACCGAGTGCCTGACAACGGAAGTATACCTCTCCCTTGGTGCGTTCTTCTGTAACAACTGTTGTAACAGAGGTGGGAGCCACGAAGAAGCCCTGCCAAAGCAGAGGAGTGGCAATACCCAGCAGATGGGATAGAATCGCAAACTGTACACCCAGATGGCAGAAAAAAACGATCGTATCTGTATTACCCCGATCACAGCGGTAATAGCCATCCTGTCTGAGATAGCCGTATTGTTGCAGCAGCTGATCAAAATGAGTGGTGATATTCCGGTAAGCAGCCTCCACGTCCCCGGTAGTCATGATGGTATCCTTCATCCATTGATCCTTATCATAAAGCTGGGAATGGGTAGTCCAATGACCTGGCAGCAGATCCCAGGGTATGACTTTCTCTCCTGTACCGTCTTCAATAATATATCCGGGAAATTCTCTCAACCAATCGCAGATCACGGCTTCTCTGCCGATACGATCCAATGCGACCTTTGCAGTGGCTTTTGCTCTACCCAGTGTGGAACAGTAAAAGTCCCGGACATCAAGCTGTGCTATTCTTTCTGCCAGCAAATCGGCTTCCCGAAATCCTTTTTCAGTCAGATAATCATTCACATAATCCGGATCACCATGGCGGATAAATAAAAGCTTCATATTATGTACACCCTTTCTGTTTGTCATCTCCGTAATTATATCTATCGCAAAGGAAAAATTCGGCAGTTTCATAGAGGAACTGCTTGATTTTTTGAATATAATTACGATTCACTATAGCCTTTCTTATCATAACATAGTATTATCTTATAGTACCACTTTTTTATTCTTAGAATAATTATCTATATGGAAGAAATAGTCTCCATAAAGTAATCATGGTTTGAAGCGAAGGTGCATGCTGCCTGGTCGGATATTGCTGTAAAATGCTGCATCATCGATTTTTGTCAATCATTGCGTTTTTAATAAAACCAGTTTTTTTTCTGCTTAAGATATGATAAAATAATTTAGAGAATTTAAGCCCAGAGGTGAGCGCTTGCAAAGTGATGGAATGAATACTACTTCAGATAAAAATAACAGCAATGGCTTTAACGATAGAAGAAAACGTATCAATCGCATGAAGATGGTAATTATCATCATTGTGATTATACTTATGATTATACCAATGATATTCTGCATCCTGCTCGGTCTGCAGGTGAATCGACTGCAGAAGCAGGTGGAACAATTAATCAGTATACATAGTCAATATGATTTGGCATCAAATGAAAAGGACGGAAGCAGTTATGCTTACGCTGCGGTAAAAGAAGATACCGATGTTACGCCTACTGTTGCACCGGAAGGAAATACGGACAGCCAAAATACTGCCGATGCATTCGCAACAGATAATGCAGCTACGGATACTGTCCCTGCAGAGGATAGTAATACAGAGAAGGACGAAGCTAATTCAGACACAGGCGGTAAGACTGACGCCAAAGATAATCCGGAGCTATCCAAAGAGCAGCCGGAGGAGGCGAAGGACAAATCCGATGAGAAGAGCAATAAGACTGATCAGGAAGCAAAAGCATCCGAGGATAAGGAAATCGACAGTCTCAGTCAGGGAAAATACGCGGATAAAAAGATTTATCTTACCTTCGATGACGGTCCGAGTATCTATACAGATGACATTCTAGATATTCTGAAGAAGTATAATGTGAAGGCAACCTTCTTTGTCGTAGGCAAGACAGATGACTATTCTAAAAAGATGTATCAAAGAATTGTGGAGGAAGGGCATACTTTAGGTATGCATTCTTACTCACATAAGTATTCTACGATTTACAATTCCGTAGAAGATTTTGAGAAGGACTTTACAAAACTATGGAAATTGTTATATGATACTACTGGGTACAAGCCTTCCATTTTCCGCTTTCCGGGGGGAAGCGACAATATGGTCAATAAGCATGGGATGGATGATTTCATCCGCTATCTGAATGACAACGGGATTGTTTATTTTGACTGGAATGTCTTGAACGGTGATGCAACCGGTGTGAAATACACAAAGGAACAGCTGATCGATAATGTCTTGAACGGTGTGGACTGGTGGGATAACTCCATCGTTCTGATGCATGATTCCCAGGACAAGAGAACCACAGTTGATTCCTTATCAGGTCTGCTGAAGGTTTTGAAATCAGAGGGGGCACAAATATTACCGATAGATAAAGATGTTACACCTGTTCAAATGATTAAAGCCGATACAATTAAATAAGACCAATAGGGAGGTATTTAGTGAATGGGTTTTTTTAAGGATTTTAAAGAAGATTTATCACAAGCAGTGAACGAGCTGCTGCCGACAGAGAACCAGGAGGATGCGGATCAGCTCGTAAATACGTTGGATTCGGAAGAAATTACTTCAGAAGAGGTATCGGATAGTGAGAGAATGAAGGAATGGCTGGAGGAATTTGTTCAGGAGGAGAATTCGGATGAGTCTGAAGGGAAAGATGAGACGGAATCGGAATTAACTCCGGATGCGCTTTCGGAGGATACGGAGGAGGTTACTTCGGAGGAAGCATCGGACGAGCTTTATGAGGACGAAGAGTTGGAAGAGCAGGATGAAATCGCATTAGAAATTGAGGAAGAAGAGGGCGAAAACATGGATGATAATGTAGATCTGGAGTTATTGGAAGCATTAAATGCAGATGAAGAGGAAGAAAAAGGTGCAGAGGCTAAGGAAAAAGCTGCTCCCAGACTGAGAGCTGCCTCAGTAGCAAATGACGACGAGGTTACAGTGATTACGAAGGGAACGACGATTAACGGAAGTATTTCTTCCGACGGTTCCTTGGAAATTGACGGAACCATAACAGGTGATGTGGAATGTCTCGGTAAATTATCCATTACCGGTAAGATTGTGGGTAATTCCTCCGCAGCCGAAGTATATGTGAATACAGAGCGTCTAGAAGGAAGCATCACCAGTGAAGGCAGTGTGAAGATTGGTCTTGGTACTGTCATTGTCGGTGATATTGTAGCTACCTCCGGTGTGATTGCAGGCGCGGTGAAAGGCGAGATTGATATCAACGGACCGATTGTAATTGATTCTACTGCCATCATCAAGGGAAATATCAAGGCAAAATCCGTTCAGATCAATAACGGTGCAGTGATCGAGGGCTTCTGTTCCTTAAGCTACTCCGCTGTAGATGTGGATAATATCTTTGAATAAATAAATACATGCAGCCAGCTTATGCAGGCTAAGCTTCTCCAATATCGTGCTGTTACTGTTCAATGGAACAACACGGTTGATTGGATGCGCCATTCACATGAAATAAATCATATTTGGTCTGGTAATACGATTTGTTTTGTGGT
>JAEZLY010000275.1 GCA_023414985.1 Bacillota bacterium
AATTAAAAGAAGGCAATTAATAGAAGCGATAACCTCATTGCATGATTTCTATGGCTGATAGAATAGTGTGATAGGTGGTAATATAATACGCACGAATCAGCGGCAGATATGCCGCTATTCGTGCGTACAAGTGTTATTTCTACACAAAATGAGATATAATGATGTTGGAACAATCATTTTACGATAAGGAGAGTGAACCTATGAATTTTACGCCGCGTCTTCGTCAAATATTGCTTATTTTACTGCAGGAAGATCAGATCATTTCCGTAAAAAAACTGGCGGATGAGATTAAGGTAAGTAAAAGAACGGTCCAGAGAGAGTTAGAATATATAGGTTCCTCCCTCAATAAATTTCACGTTTCCCTGCATACTAAGACAGGTATCGGCATCTGGCTTCAGGGAGAGGAAGAGGATAAGAAGAAGCTGCAGGAACTGCTGACCGAGGAAGATATCCTGGATTCCGGGGATAAAGAGGAGCGCAGAAAACGCCTGATCTTAGAGGTACTGCGGGACAGAACCCCGAAGAAGCTGTATTATTATGCCAACATATTTGATGTCAGCGAAGCAACCATCAGCAATGACATGGAAGCAATCGAGGGCTGGTTTACCCGATTTAACTTAAGTATCATCCGTAAACAAGGCTATGGCGTAGCCTTAGAGGGCAGTGAGAAGGATTACCGTCTGGCGGTAAGAAAGTTTATCGACGAGAATACTGACAGTAAACTGATCAAAAGCTTTACCGAGGAAAATGAGCGCAACATTCTTGAAATATTAAAGGATAAAGAGGGCTCCAACATCTACTCCTTACTCAATAACGATACCCTAAACAGAGTGATTATCTGCTTTCAGAGTATCCGCGACAAACGGCTGACCAGGCTCACGGAGAATTCCTATATCGGATTGATTTTCCATGTCACGATCGCGGTGAACCGTATCTTGCAGCACGAAATCATTGAACCGAATGAGGAATTACTGGAAAAACTGGTGAAAAACGACGATTACAACTTAGCAGCCCATATTGCAAGTTCTTTGGAGGAGGAATTTCAAATCGATATACCCGATATTGAAATTGCTTACATCCTGCTGCATATCCAGGGCTCTAAATTACAATATATTGATGAGGATGAGTTAGAAACGAATAACCAAAGGGAGCGGCAGGAGCTCCTGGAGGTGATTAACGATATGATAGATGCTTACGATGAGGAAATTGCTTACGACCTGAAACTGGATGAAGAGTTCATCGCCGGTCTGCTGGCGCATCTTCAGCCTACCTTAGTCAGACTGAGGAATAAGATGAGTATATCAAATCCGCTGCTGTCACAGATCAAGGAGACCTATCCTTCTATTTATGAAAGAAGCATGAAGGTCGGCAGGCTGATTACCGAACGGTTCGGATTTATCGTACCGGATGAGGAAATCGGCTTTTTGGCGATGCATTTCGGGGCAGCCTGTGTAAGGTTAGAGAATAATAGAGAGAGCAAACGAAAGGTTGATATCGGAATCGTTTGCGCCAGCGGAATCGGGATTTCCAGGCTTATGCATTCCAAACTGAAACGTTTCCTAAAAGAAAGAGCAGAGCTTGTTACCTATGGTAAGGAGGATTTAACTCCGCTTCAGCTATCCAAGATGGACTTTTTGATTTCCAGTATCAATCTGGATGATGTGGATGCGGATATTATCCGGGTTAGTCCGCTATTACTGGAAAGCGATCTGGAGAGAATAGATGCCAAGGTCAGAGTATATGCTAAGACACCGAAGAGTACAGTCAAGGCAGATCATGATTTTGCGAACCAATTGGAACAGGTGAATTTTACTGTTACCCAGATCAAGCATATTATTAGTGAATTTCAATGTATGAAGGTCAGCAGCTTCATTTCCTTCGATGAACTGCTGGTTGCCATAACCGAGCGTCTGTCCTCCTATAATGATAAGCGGCTTCTGATTCAGGAGGATATCAAGAGGAGGGAGAAAATTGCGTCCCAGATTATACCGGAATATGATTTTGCTTTGCTGCACAGCCGTACCAGGGGTGTAGTGCGTCCTGTCTTTTCCGTTTGCCTGACCAAGGAGCTGGGAGAATTCAAGGATCCCTTTTTCAAGAATATCCGCGCTGTCATTATCATGCTGATTCCCGAGGATGAGCACCTGGAAGAAAATACGAGTATCATGGGATTTTTGAGCAGTAAACTGATTGAGAGCAATGAATTCCTGAATACCATATTTACCGGTGACAAGGAAAATATCCGAGCCTTTATCGCAAAGGAACTGAAGCGATATTTCAACCAGTACCTAGACCGGGTATAATCGTCTTTAAATATGGCGCTATTCAATGATGCCAAACTCACGATTGTATTATTTGAACTATTGCAGGGAGTAAGTTTATAATAGTAATCAGAAAGAAAGATGGCAAGGAAGCTTTTAATCTACGAAAGAATAATGCACTCAACGAAGAAAACAAGAACCTATATCATAAACAATTTCAAAAGGAAAGGGCACGATACATGGAACTGCTTCAGAAAAAGAACATTTTATTAAATTGTAAAGCAAAAGCAAAAGAGGACATCATCCGCGAAATCGGCAAAGTGCTGTGTGACAGCGGATATGTAGAAGAAGGCTATATTGACGGTATGCTTCAGAGAGAGAAAAGCTTCTCTACGAATATCGGTAATGGAATTGCAATTCCCCACGGCGTGGAGGCTGCAAAAAAGAATATTAAAAATTCGGGTATCGCGGTAATGGTATTTCCGGAAGGAACCCTTTGGAATGACGAGCTTGTAAAGATTGTAATCGGTATAGCCGGAAAGGGTGATGAGCATCTGGATATTCTGGCCAATATTGCAGACAAATTATCTACTGAGGCAGCAGTCGATGACATAACCAAAAGCAGTGTAGATGAAATCCATGCACATTTTACAGGCAAATAACGAAGAGATTATCGCTTTCATGAATCAGCATGCAGCATCTGAATTGGTGTGATCAGAGCTCTGCAGGATGGAGGATTAAAATGATTATAACGGTAACGATGAACCCTGCGATTGATAAGACAGTGGATCTTGAACATATGGTACACGGCGGCTTGAACCGGGTGAAGAATGTGATCATGGATGCCGGCGGAAAAGGGATCAATGTATCCAAAACCATTAAAGAACTTGGTGGAGAGACAGTAGCTACCGGTTTTGTGGGCGGCAGCAGCGGAAGCTTCATTAAGAAGGTATTGCAGGAGCTGGGAATACAGCCGGATTTTGTAGAGACAGGGAAAGAAGTCAGAACGAATCTTAAGGTTGTGGAGACCGATGGCAATGTAACCGAATTCAATGAACCGGGTCCGGTCATTACAGCCGAGGAACTGGAAGCACTGACACAGAAGCTGCTTGGTTATGCGAATCGGGACACCCTTTTTGTATTGGCAGGAAGCATTCCGAACGGGTTGGATAAGGATATCTATCAGGTCCTGACTCGAAAGCTGAAGGAAAAAGGGGCGAGAGTCTTTGTTGACGCAGACGGCGAGCTTTTTGTCCATGCGCTGGAGGCGGCACCGGATATCATCAAGCCGAATCGCCATGAATTAGAAGAGTATTTCCACAAGGATTACAGAGTGGATGAAGCGGAACTGATTACAATGGGCCAAAAGCTCTTGGAGAAGGGCATCGGTATGATTGCAATCTCCCTGGGTCAGATGGGGGCCTTATTCCTGACGGAGGACAGAGTAATCAAATGCCCCGGCCTGAAGGTGGAGGCGCACTCTACCGTCGGAGCGGGAGATGCCATGGTGGCAGCTCTCTCCTATGGGATCAATCGAGGCCTTACCTTTGAGGAATGTGCTAAGCTGGGGCTTGCTACCTCGGCAGGAGCTGTAACCACAAAAGGGACAAAGCCCCCGAAGAGAGAACTCGTGAATGAACTACTGCAAAAGGCAGAGGCAATTAAGCTGCAGTAAAGAAAGGAATGGTAAACATATGAAGACAAAAGCAGTCAGAATGTATGGAATGGATGATTTAAGATTAGAAGAGTTTGAATTACCGGAAATCAAAGACGATGAGATCCTGGTTAAGGTAGTCAGCGACAGTATCTGCATGTCTACTTATAAATTAGTAAAACAGGGCAAGAAGCACAAGCGTGCACCCCAGAATATAGACACGAATCCGATTATTATCGGACATGAATTTGCCGGTGATATCGTAAAGGTTGGATCAAAATGGGCAGATCAGTTCAAGCCCGGGCAGAAATTCGCGCTTCAGCCCGCTCTTAATTACAAGGGCAGTCTGGCTTCTCCGGGATATTCCTATGAATTTTTCGGTGGTGCCTGCACCTATTGCATTATTCCGCAGGAGGTTATGGAGCTGGGATGTCTGCTTAATTATGACGGAGAGAGCTATTTTGAAGCATCCCTCGGAGAACCGATGAGCTGCATCATCGGTGGATATCATGCGAATTATCATACCAACAAGCAGAATTACAACCACAGCATGGGCGTGAAAGCCGACGGCAATCTTTTGGTCATGGGCGGCTGCGGCCCCATGGGTCTTGGCGCTGTCAGCTACGGCCTCTGCATCGAGAATAAACCAAAGAGATTGGTGGTTACCGATATCAGTGATGACAGAATTGCCAGGGCTCGCGAAGTGATTTCCGAAGAAATGGCTGCTAAGAAGGGCGTCGAGCTGATTTATGTGAATACACAGACCATGCAGAATCCTTTTGAAGAGCTGATGGCATTAACCGAAGGAAAGGGCTATGACGATGTATTCGTATATGTTCCGGTACGTCAGGTGGCGGAGATGGGAGATGCGTTGCTGGCCTTTGACGGCTGTATGAATTTCTTCGCCGGACCTACGGATAACCAGTTTAAAGCGGATATCAATCTTTATAATGTTCATTATACCAGTACTCATCTCATCGGAACCACAGGCGGTAATACGGACGATCTTGTGGAGGCAATTGATCTGGCTTCCAAAGGTCTGATCGAGCCTGCGGTTATGGTAACACACATCGGCGGTATCGACAGCGTTGCCGAGGCAACCTTGAACTTACCCAAGATACCCGGCGGTAAGAAGCTGAATTATATGCATTTCAATATGCCTCTGACTGCACTCGAAGATTTTGAGGAATTGGGCAAGACAGACCCGTTATTCAAGAAACTGTCAGATTCCTGCAAGCGCCACAAGGGCTTATGGAACAGTGAAGCAGAGAAAATCTTATTTGAACATTTCGGAGTGCAGTAGAGATAGGAGGAACCGATATGGTAAGTCAGAAAATAACCGTTACAAATGCGTCAGGTCTTCATGCAAGACCGGCTGGTGAATTAGCAAAGATATGCTCTAAGTGCAATTCTGATATCACGCTCTGTGTCGGTGAAAAAAGGATTAATCCCAAAAGCATTCTGATTCTCATGAGCGCAGCAATCCGCTGCGGTACAGAGATCGTTGTGGAATGCTCCGGTGAGACGGAGAAGGAAGACTTAGCAACAATCATTGAAGCCATCGCCGGTGGTTTAGGCGAATAAACGGAGGCTATGTATGAAATCCATTCATGTTGATAGAACCGCTTCCAGAGGAATCGTAATCGGAAAAGCCTTTCTGATTGAAAGACCTAACCTTAAGATGAGCTTTGAACCGATTGCAGAGAAGGACATCCAGATGCAGATCAACCGCTATGAGGCGGCTGTCGAATATGCTGCCGCAGAGCTGGCGGAGTTGGCAAAGACGAACAAGATATTCGAAGCACATTTAGAGATGGTGAGAGATATTGCCCTTATGGACAGTGTTACTGCCAAAATCAAAGGGGAAATGCTTTGTGCTGAAGCGGCGCTGGAGGCCGCGGTGGCTGAATTCCTGCTGGTGTTCGAAAGCATGGAGGATGAATACCTGCGCGAGCGGGCAGCAGATATCAAGGATATCTGTTATCGGTTAAGGTGCGCGCTGCAGGGGGTAAAGAATAATCCCTTTGATGGTATTACACAGGATGTCATTCTGGTTGCACAGGATCTGACCCCCTCTGATACGATCTCCCTGGATCTGACACACATTCTGGGATTTGTGACTCAGGAGGGCGGAATCACAAGCCATGTATCAATTTTGGCCAGAGGGCTTGGTCTACCGGCTCTTGTTGGTGTGGAAGGGATTCTGAATATGATCCGGCAGGAGGATACCCTGATCAT
>JAEZLY010000020.1 GCA_023414985.1 Bacillota bacterium
AGATTGGTATATCATAGCAAAGGAGAAGAAGAAGCCCTCTTTCTCACCGATTTATAAGCACTTCGTCATGAATGATCTTGCCGTCTCTGCAGCTTATCCGATTTATGACAGCAACGGTAAGCTGGAAGGTGTCCTGGGAACCCATATCATCCTGACGAACATCAACAGGTATTTGGCGGATATCGTAAGGAGTAAGAAGGCAGAAGCCTATATCATCGAAAAGAACACAGGTGATTTGGTTGCCAATTCGCAGGAGATTTCAAATTTTACTACCTTAGCAGGTAATAAAATTAAAAGAACCGGTATTGAAGAGATTGACAATCAAGCCGTCATAGACGCTTATCATAATTATATGAAACAGTCAGTACAAAGCCATGTGGCTAAACTGCCGGAGGATAAATTACATATTATGATTTCCGAATACCGGGCGGAGGGTCTTGACTGGCTGATCATCACCTCTCTGCCGGAGAACCAGTTTATAGCAGGGCTTCTTAAAAGCTTCAGGATTTCTCTGTTTCTGTCAGTCTTAGCGCTACTGATTGCTGTTCTTCTGTATAAGGTCAGTGCGGACAGGGTCTTTAAGCCAATAGAGGATCTCGTAAGGACTACCGAAGAATTTACAGGGGGAGACTTCAGTAAAAGAGTCAGGATCAAAAGAGAGGACGAGATAGGGAAATTATCCCATGCTTATAACTTAATGGCAGAGCATATTCAGGATCTTATTCTGAACCTTGAGAGAAAAGTCAGTGCCAGGACAATGGAGCTGGAAGCAGCAAATATACAATTAAGGAACAGTGAGGAAAATATTCGCCTGTTACTTGATTCTACAGCAGAAGCAATCTATGGACTCGATATGGACGGAAATTGTACGCTTTGCAATCAAAGCTGCCTTAACATGTTGATGTACAAACAGGAAGAATTGATCGGAAAGAATATGCATTGGCTCATTCACAGTAAAAATGCCGAGGGAGCACCGATTCCGATTGAAGAATGCAATATAAATCGTGCTCTTACCAATGGAGAGTATGTCCATGCGGAAAATGAGGTGTATTACAGATCGGATGGTACCTTCTTTCCGGTTGAGTATTTTTCCTATCCACAATACCGGGAGGGTGTATTGGTAGGTGCTGTTGTGACCTTTATGGATATCACGGATCGCAAGAAATCGCAGGAGAAGATACTTGACCTAAGCTATCATGATCAGCTGACAGGATTATTTAACAGGAGATATTTTGATGAAGAATTGAAGAGAATCGATGTGGAAGCCAATCTGCCGATTACTATCATCATGGCCGATATGAACGGTCTGAAGCTGATTAACGATTCCTTCGGTCATATCGCCGGTGACCAGGCCCTGATCAGGACTGCTAAGATATTGGCCGGTGAATTCAGAGAAGCGGATAGAATTGCCCGATACGGAGGCGACGAATTTGTAATCCTTCTTCCGAAGACAGATAAGACCAAAGCAGAACGAATCGTGAATAGAATATATGGAACAGTTCTTCAGGAAAAGATATCCTCCGTCAGTATCTCTGTATCCATAGGATATGATACGAAGAGTAAAGCAGAGGAGAATATTTTTGAAATCTATAAAAAGGCTGAAGACCGCATGTACAGACAAAAGCTTGTGATGAGCCCGCAGTTCAAGCGTAACTTAGTCGAAGCAATTATGAACGAAGTACATGAGAAAAGCGAGTCAGAGGCAGAGCATTCTAACAGAGTTTCTGAATTATGTGAACAGACAGGAAGAGCTCTCAAAATGGCAGACAGAGAGCTTTCCATACTGAAGAATGCGGCTTACCTGCATGATATCGGTAAGATTACGGTTGATGCGAAAATACTGAATAAGCAGGGAAGATTGACAGATCTGGAATGGGAGGAAATCAAACATCATTCCGAAGTAGGATATCGAATCCTCAGTACGGTCAATGGGATGGCAGAAATAGCTGAATATGTGCTTTCCCATCATGAACGCTGGGACGGCACGGGGTATCCCAAAGGAACGAAAGGAACAGATATACCGCTGATTTCCAGAATGATTGCCATAACGGAGGCGTATGAGGCCATGACCAGCGGCCGGTGCTATAAAAGCGCTATCACGAAGGAAGCTGCGATCGTAGAACTGAGATCAAATGCCGGAACTCAATTAGATCCGGAGCTTACCGAACTATTTATAGAGAAAGTATTAAAATAAGGCTAATATATGACCCGATCAACTTCAGAAGCCGGAATGGTTCGAATAGATTACCTTAAAATAGGTTATCTTAAGAACGTATTTTAATTTGAGGAAGGTCGGGTGTTATAATGTTAGGATTTTTGATTGCTATTCTATCCGGCGCGATGATGAGCACGCAGGGAGTATTTAATACAGGTGTCACAAAACAGACAAGTATCTGGGTATCGGCAAGCTTTGTACAGTTTTCTGCTATGCTGGTATGTGTCCTGGCCTGGCTGGTGACAGGCAGACAGGGGCAATTTTCGGCTATCCTGAAAATCAATCAGAAATACATGCTGCTCGGAGGAGTGCTGGGAGCCTTCATTACCTATACGGTGATCAAGAGTGTGGATACATTGGGGCCGGCAATGGCCAATATGTTTATCATCCTTGCGCAGCTCGCGGTGGCTTATCTGATTGAGGTCTTCGGGATCTTCGGTTCGGAAAAGGTCGGGTTCGAATGGCGAAAATTAATCGGGGTAGTCATTGTCGTTGCAGGGATTGTCATTTTCCAGGGAGGTTGGAGAAAATATTGAATATTTTTCTAATATTATGGCTGAAATACCTATTGTAAATGATGTGCAATTTATGTAAAATAAGAATGTCGTACAAAAAAGTATAGAGGGTACTTTTTAAGTCTTCTTTGATTTTAAAAGGAAGATGAATATGAAAAGAAAATATATAATTCTGGCAGCTGCCTGCAGCTTTCTGCTGATTGCGGGTATCTGCTATAGCTGTGCGTACAAACCGGCCTCCAACGATACTACCCTGCAGCTGTCCGATCAGCAGGAAAAGGATTGGGATGGAGCCTCGAAACAGGAAAATTCGGCTCCGGATGATACTTCAGAGCACTATTCTGACACCGGTAAGACAGATGAGACGGAGAATTCCGAGCCGATACAAGGGAAGGATATGGATACAGTAGTTTCCGTCTCTGAAAATGCCGTAGAGCTTAGCTCCAATTATGTGCATATCTGCGGTGCGGTGAAGCACCCCGGAGTATATCAGAGTAAGGCAGACAGCAGATTAATCGATCTGGTGGAACAGGCCGGAGGCTTTACTGACAAAGCAGCAGAGGACTATATTAATCAGGCTTCGAAGGTGCAGGATGGTCAGAGAATTTATATCCCAACGGAAGAAGAGGTTAAGGAGCTGTCAGCCGGAGAAAGAATGGACGGAGACAGTACGGAGGAAACTACGACACAAGCCTCTCCTGAGAGCTCGGGCTCGAAACTGATCAATATCAATACTGCCACGGCAGAGGAGCTGATGGAGCTGCCAGGAGTAGGGGAAGCAAAAGCCGCCAGTATCATTGACTACCGGAATACAAAAGGGAAATTCAAGTCAATCGAGGATCTGATGAAAATATCCGGAATTAAGGAAGGTCTGTTTCAAAAGGTTTCAAAATACATTACTGTAAATTAAATAGATATAATACCATGATGAGGTGAAAAGATGGCAAAGAGAGTACTTGTAGTTGATGATGAAAAATTAATCGTGAAGGGAATCCGTTTCAGTCTGGAACAGGACGGTATGGAGGTTGACTGCGCTTACGACGGAGAGGAAGCCTTGGAGGCAGCCAAAAAGAAGGAGTATGATGTGGTGCTTTTGGATGTCATGCTTCCGAAGCTGTCCGGCTTTGAGGTATGCCAGCAGATCAGAGAATTTTCTATGATGCCGATTATCATGCTGACCGCAAAAGGGGATGATATGGATAAGATCCTCGGGCTGGAGTACGGTGCGGATGATTATATCACAAAGCCCTTCAATATTCTTGAGGTTAAGGCAAGAATTAAGGCGATTATGCGCAGAAGCAGTAAAAATACGTCAACCGGAAGTACGGATACCAAGACTGTCACCTTTGGTGAGATGAAGATTGACTGCGAGAACAGAAGAGTCTATATTTCCGGTAAGGAAGTAAATCTGACTGCGAAGGAATTTGATCTGCTGGAGCTTTTGGTATTTAACCCGAATAAGGTTTACAGCCGTGAAAACCTGCTGAATATTGTATGGGGCTATGATTATCCCGGAGATGTCAGGACAGTGGATGTTCATATCAGAAGACTGCGTGAAAAGATAGAGAGCAATCCTAGTGAGCCAAAATTTATACATACAAAATGGGGTGTCGGATATTTTTTCCAAAATCAAGAATAAACTACGTTTTTTAAACAGCATGAGAATTTACCTGCTGCTGGCTTTTATCGTCCTGGGCATGGTACCTTTGTCCGTCTTTACGCAGATGCTTTTAAACACCTATGAGGAGAAGGCCATCACCAATCGGAAGGATGAATTGAAGAATCAGGGGTACATGCTGTCTAATTATCTGGATTCCAGAGGCTTTCTTACGACCGGAGAGGACACGGAGGCCAATAGTGAGATATCCAGGATAGCCGATATTTACGGAGGCAGAATCGTGATCGTCAACAGTGATCTGTTTATCGTGAAGGACACTTATTCCTTGGAGGAGGGCAAATTCCTGATTTCCGAGGATGTCATCAGATGCCTGAATGGTTCCGGGGACAATTCCGTCCATAATTACGAGACAAATTATTTAAGTATGACCTACCCGATTACCCATAATGAATCCAAAGAGATTACGGGTGCTATTGTCATGAGCTTTTCTACGAAGGATATCCGGACGATCCGGGAGAGTATGGAACAAAGGGTGGTGCTTTTTACCATCATTCTGGCGATTCTGATTGTCGCATTTTCCATCTATTTCTCTGGTATTTTAACCAAGCCTTTGACTAATGTTGTCAACTCCATCGATCATATGTCAGAAA
Organism: Bacillota bacterium; assembly: GCA_023414985.1. Lineage (GTDB taxonomy): Bacteria > Bacillota > Clostridia > Lachnospirales > Lachnospiraceae > Mobilitalea. The sequence goes on from JAEZLY010000020.1 coordinate 4,999, forward strand.
GCTATATGAATGATAGTGTATCCATTAAGGGCTATAATGAAATCGAGAGAATCTCCGATTCCTTTAACCATATGCTGAACCGGATGCAGAAGCTGGAGAATTCGAGACAGGAATTCGTGTCCAATGTATCCCACGAGTTGAAGACTCCGATTACCTCCATCAAGGTTCTGGCTGATTCCCTGCTGATGCAGGAGGATACGCCGCCCGAGCTATATCGTGAGTTCCTTGTGGATATCACAGATGAGATTGAGAGGGAGAATAAGATCATCAATGATCTGCTTTCCCTGGTCAAGCTGGATAAAACCGCAGGAGATATGAATATTGCGCCAATCAATATCAACGAATTACTGGAGCTGATACTAAAGCGTCTGACACCGATCGCGACGAAGCAGAATATCGAGATGATTTATGAAAGCTTCCGTCCGGTCATTGCAGAGGTGGATGAGGTAAAGCTCTCCCTGGCGATTTCCAATCTGATTGAAAATGCGATCAAGTATAACATAGAGGATGGCTGGGTCAGAGTTTCTCTGAATGCCGATCATAAATATTTCTTTATCAAAGTATCTGATTCCGGTATCGGTATACCGGAGGATGCGCAGGATTCCATCTTCGAACGGTTTTACCGGGTGGATAAAGC
>JAEZLY010000062.1 GCA_023414985.1 Bacillota bacterium
GAATTAACCGAGAAGGAAAAATTGAAGGAAATGTCCCGCAGCGGCAAACTCGCTTATCTATGGGAATATTATAAGATCCATGCACTGGTCATCCTTCTGGTAATCGGTTTTGCTGTTTATATCATCCATAATATCGCCACCCCAAAGGTAGAGACAAAGCTCTATGCCGCAATCATCAATAACACCATCAGTGATGAGGTCTGGGAACAGTATCAGACCGAAGTATCCGATTACTTGAAATTGGATCCGAAGAAAGAGGATGTTATGCTAAACCATTCCTTCTATTTCAACGGAGACAGTGAGTATGCAATGAATATGCAGACCGCTCTGGTAACCTATATATCTGCCGGAGAAGTTGATATTATGATTGCACCGGAATCTCAATTTAAGCAATATACCTACAGCGGGTGTAATGATAAGCTTTATGATAATCTCCCCACTGATCTGTATTCCGAGCTCACGGATGATCTATATGTCTCGACTACGGAGGATGATCCCGAGGAAAATGCTTATGGTATTTACCTTACCAATACCAAGCTGTTCAATCAAAACGCGGATAATTCCGATCCTTATATTCTTGGTATCGTAGCCAACTCCGATCACAAGGACAATGCGATTGAATTCATCCGAATGCTATTCCAGCAATAGTAAAAACTCTCACAAAAAAAGCTCTCCCGGCAGAAAGGTTCAATTAGCCTCAATGCCGGGAGAGCTTTTTAATCTTATTAATCTATTATTTCGCTGTAATGTATCCCTGTGCCTTCAGTAGCTCAGCAGTCAGTACACCGCCGCCCGCAGCTCCTCGCACTGTGTTGTGGGATAAGCCGACAAATTTGTAATCGAATACAGTGTCCTCGCGCAATCTGCCGAAGCACACTCCCATGCCATTCTCGTAATCGCGGTCCAGCTTTGCCTGAGGACGGTTATCTTCCTCGAAGTACTTAATGAACTGCTTCGGAGCGCTTGGAAGATTCAATTCCTGAGGAATTCCCTTGAACTCAGTCCATGCCTTTATGATTTCTTCCTTGGTAGGCTTTTTCTTAAAGTTTACGAATACCGCAGCCGTATGTCCGTCTGTTACGGGAACGCGGATACACTGGGTAGTAATCACAGGGCCTTCTGCCTTTACGATTTTTCCGTCTACCACCTTACCCCAGATACGAAGGGGCTCCTGCTCACTCTTCTCTTCTTCACCGCCGATATAGGGGATTACATTATCCACCATCTCCGGCCAATCAGCAAAATTCTTGCCTGCGCCTGAAATTGCCTGATAGGTTGTAGCAACGACCAGAGTCGGCTCATATTTAAGCAAAGCATGGAGTGCCGGTGTATAACTCTGAATGGAACAGTTAGGTTTTACCACGATAAAGCCCTTCTTGGTTCCAAGGCGCTTCTTCTGTGCCTCGATTACTTCCAGATGCTCGGGATTTAATTCCGGTACCACCATAGGAACATCAGGAGTCCATCTATGAGCACTGTTATTCGATACCACTGGAGTCTCAGCTTTCGCATAAGCTTCCTCGATCGCTTTGATCTCATCCTTGGTCATATCTACTGCACTGAATACAAAGTCAACACCTGTGCTGACTGCTTCAACATCATTAACGTTCATTACGATCAGCTTCTTTACGCTTTCCGGCATCGGAGTGGTCATCTTCCAGCGATCCCCTACTGCTTCTTCGTATGTCTTCCCCGCACTTCTCGGACTTGCTGCTACAGTAACCACCTCAAACCAAGGATGGTTTTCCAACAAGGAAATGAAGCGTTGACCAACCATTCCGGTTCCACCGAGAATACCTACCTTTAACTTTCCCATCTTAATTCCTCCAATATGTTCTTGCATGGCATACATCTGTCTTTGCTGTAAAATATACTATAGCGTAATTTCAAAAAAATGCAACCCTTTTTTCAATAAAATATATTATTTGTTACAATTATATAAGTATATTCCGATTTTGTTACCTCGTTTGGTTATTTTTCAGCATGTTTCTCATACTCCTCCAAAAGGAGTCGTAAGTCCTCCAGGGTTTCAATCTCATTCACTCTGTTCCGAAGCTTTGAGGAACCGGGATAGCCTGACGTGTACCAAGCAACATGCTTCCGCATCTCACGGATTCCGATGAATTCTCCCTTATAGTCCGCAGACAGTGCTCCATGACGGAGAATCATCTCCTTCACCTCACTGAATTCGGGTTTCGGTATGAGTACACCATCCCTCAGATAAGTCTGAATTTGCTCAAACAACCAAGGGTTCCCTCTGGCTCCTCGCGCAATCATGATTGCATCACAGCCGGTCTCGTTAAGCATACGCCTCGCATCCTCCGGTGTGAACACATCACCGCTTCCGATGACCGGCACAGACACTGCTTCCTTTACTTTACGGATGATCTCCCAATCCGCCCTTCCGCTGTAATATTGCTCCCTGGTTCTGGCGTGTACAGCAATCGCAGCAGCACCGTTCTCCTCGGCGATTTTCGCGACTTCTGCGGCATTGACATCCTGGAAGCCCTTCCGGATCTTCACTGTGACAGGCTTCTGAATAGCAGAAGAGACCTTACGTACAATCTCTCCGATTAATTCGGGGGATTTCATCAATGCCGAGCCTTCTCCGTTATTGACCACCTTAGGAACAGGACAACCCATATTAATATCCAGGATATCAAAATTACGGGGCTCCAGTCTTTTTGCCGTCTCACTTAAGATGTCCGGATCGGCTCCGAACAGCTGCAGTGCACAGGGCCGTTCTTCCTCACTGATTTTCAAGAGAAGCTCTGTATTCCTGTTGTTATATTGTATGCCCTTGGCACTGACCATCTCCGTATAGACAAGTCCGGCACCCTTCTCTTTACACAGCAAACGAAATGGCAGGTCGGTAACTCCTGCCATTGGTCCAAGAAACACTTTACCATCTATTCTTACATTTCCGATATTAAAACTCATGATAACTCCGTTTCCTTGTATAGTATCATCTCGATCTTACTATGAGCCGGGATGTTACTTCTTATTCTTATCGCTGATGATCTTCAAACCCTTCAATGTCAGATTCGGATCGTAGACCTCAATGACTTCAGTAGCATCAGAAATAATCTTACCCAAACCGCCGGTAGCGATTACCCTGCACTTTTCAATCTCCGCTTCCTTCAGCATTCTTTTAACGATATACTCCGTCTGTCCGATACAGCCGAATACCAGCCCTGCCTGCATACTGGTTATGGTATCCTTCGCCAGAATGGTGTCCGGCATCGCAATTTCTATCTCCGGAAGCTTTGCAGTCTCAGTCCATAAAGCGTTGGCTGCGATACGAAGACCCGGACAGGTAACAGCGGCTACCAAGGTTCCGTCAGCTGTAATCAAGTCATATGTGATTGCTGTCCCAAAATCAATCACCAGGACCGGTCCGCCGTAGATTTCATATGCGGCTACCGCATCCACGACTCTGTCTGCGCCAACCTCCTTCGGATTGGTGGTATTCACCTTAATTCCGGTCTTGGTACCGATGCCCACAACCAGAGGGGTTATTCCGAGATATTTGATGATACCGGAACCCAGGGAATGCATCAACTTCGGTACCACAGAGGCAATCGTTACCGAAGTGATCTCCTTAATTCCGATATTTCTGGCTTTTAATAAGTCACATAATACCAGACCGTATTCGTCCGAGGTACGATCCGTGTTGGTGGTCAGACGAAAACTCGCCTTCAGATTCACATCCTCAAAGACACCGAGCGTTATATTGGTATTTCCTACATCTATTACTAATAACATGATTATTCCTCCTTACAGCCGCATTTGATGCTGCGGGCTACTCTTCATCCAGAAGTGCATTCGGATCTTCCCCAAGAAAGAAGACCTTATAATACATCTCCAATGCTTCCAACAGCTCCGCTTTTTCTCTCTGAATCTGCTTGATCTTCAGAACACTTCCGATTTCATCATACAGATAATCCGCATCCTCCGAATCCACCCGAAAAATCAAAGACCCGTCCTCATCAAATTCCATTGTCAGGATTCCCCCGACATCCTCTGTAAATAAGACGCACATAATCTTTAATTCCTGCTTGATCTGCTCCGGTAATGCCTTAAAATCCTCATTGATCCAGAATTTCTTCTCATATGCACTGCTTGCACATAATACAACCTTATCCTGATCCATAACTAACACCTGTTTCCCGTTAAATTATTTTATATCATGAACAAGAAACCTGTTCATGATCTCTTCGCTCCACTCGGAATTCGCAAGCAAGCTTGCATTTCCTCATTACGCTCTTATCATATCATGAACGAGAAGCATGTTCATGATCTCTTCGCTCCACTCGGAATTCGCAAGCAAGCTTGCATTTCCTCATTACGCTCTTATCATACCATACTTACAATGACAAAGCCCAGAAAGATCACGATGATACCCATCATCATGAAAGACATGCCCATCGACCTTCTTCCGGGTTCCTTTCTCTGCTTCAGCCCGTTCATTATGTTCATCAGACCGCCTGAAATACACGCTGCCAGGATAGCATAGTGATTATAAGGGAATACAAAAATCAGGACAACAGAAACAATGAGCGCAATTCCCACGATGAGGTTAACGATATCCCCTTTTATGGAAGGCTTCTCATATTGTTTCTTAGGATTGTTCATGTTATTGCACCTCGGTCTATTTATTTCCTATCGTAGCAACCATAACAGCTTTAATGGTATGCATACGGTTCTCTGCTTCGTCAAATATCACATCAGCAAAGCGTTCAAAGACCTCCTCTGTCACTTCCTTACCTTTTACTGCAGGCAGGCAGTGGAGAAAAACAGTCTTTGCTTTCTTTGTCTTGGAGATTAAGGCATCATTTACCTGATAAGGCTTTAAAAGAGCCACACGTTCGGCCGCCAGATCCTCTTCTCCCATGGAGCACCATACATCTGTATATACG
>JAEZLY010000070.1 GCA_023414985.1 Bacillota bacterium
GTATCCATATGACCTTTCAACGTCTCCAGATTTGCTTTATCATCATCCGAAAGATTTACATCCTTCAGGCGGTTTCCTATCTCAGTTATAATGTCTTCCACCGCTTTCACTGCATTCACGGAGTTCAGAATATCATCAATGCTTCTTCCAAGATCATGGGAGAACGCAGCTGCTGCCTGGGTATTGATCGTCAGCTTTTGGCTGAAATTAATCTCATACTGGATCTGCTGATCTTCTTTATCGAATTTCACCTCGTCATCGGACGATGTTACATCAGTTCTGGTACAGGTAAAAAAGTGCTCAGGCTTTAGCTCACCTTCTACAAAGCCCGTCTTGTTATAGGTTAATGAAATATCAGAGGCGTCCTTCAGACCGTCATAAAGCGTAGCTCCAATGATAAGTTCCCCTGTTTCGGGAATATAATGTATCTCATCCGGATCCGGTTCGTATGCCGTTGCAGCATCCAGGCCCGTCAGCGATACCATATTGATATTTGTAATCGGCGGCTGCGGTACCTCGACGCCGGAGCTATTGATCGTACTATAACTGATGCTGTCCGGTATAGTGGTAGAACTCAATTTATCATAGGAAAGCTGAAGTCGGTAAAACTGCTGCGATGACGGAGCATTAGCAAGGGTGGCTGGGGTTCCCAGATCAGCCATAGTGTGTTCTCCAACGACTTTATCTGCTACCTGCACCTGCTGTCCTGTAAAGTGTTCCGTAATCGCATAATTTAAATTCGGCTGATCCTCAGAAAAGGTCATGGAGTTATCCGTCTTATAACCGCTGAATACATATCTGCCGGCATAATTCGCATTTCCCTCCTGATAGACCTGAGCTTTCAGCTGTTCCAGGTTAGAGATTACCGCTGCACGGTCCTCTGCCGTAAGCGTATCCGTACTTCCCTGGATACAATAGGTGTTAATCTTGGAAAGCACCTGATTCACATTGCTTAAGGAACTCTCCGTCACATCCATCCAGGATTTTGCGTCCGGTATATTCTTATCATAATACTGGTTCAATTCCGTCAGGTTAGTCCTCAGCTTCAAAGCTCTGACTGCAATAATCGGATCCTCACTCGGCTTTTGAATCTTCTTGCCGGTGGAATACTGCTGCTCCAATCCCGTCATACTGAGCTTGTTCTTATTGATATTACTCATCATATTATTTGTCATCATCTTATTCGTAATTCGCATAACCTGACCTCCTGACCAAATACGATATTAAATCTAAATTTAACAAACCGTATATCCCTTTATTATTCAATTTCTAAGCTACTTTATCAATATTCATTCTACGATACGCCCATATAATTAATCAGCTTATCATAAACCTCATCCATAACCGATATTACCTTTGCTGAAAGGTTATAGGCATTCTGATAGCGTACTAGGTTCATCGCTTCTTCATCGACGTCTACACCGGACACAGAAAGTCTCTGGTTCGTGATTGCGTCCAAAATATTCGACTGGCTCTCTGCAAAGCTGGAAGCCTTGTCCGTATCAATACCGATTTCCGCTACCAGAGTCTGGAAAAATCCTTCCGGTGTACCCAAAAGCTTCTTATCATCCTTTAATGCCAGCAGCCTCTCAACAATATCATTGGCCTCGGTTCCGTTCGTGATGTCCTTCGTCGTTGCCACCAGATTAGAATTCGCAATCAGATCTTTACTCACCGTAAAGTTCTCCGCTGTCATAAAATAATAGTATCCGTAATTTGGCTCATCCTCCGGTATATCCTGATAATAAGCAGGTCCCGTCTGTGAATTGAAACTGATGTAATCATAGTAGGTACTGTCGCTCGAATCTTTTAGCGGCCCAAAGACATAATCTCTTCCGCTCACCCTACTTGTTGCAGTAAAGAAATCCATGCCGGAATCTCCGTTTAAATCCTGTCCGTCCCTGTGAATATCGTTAAAGGCTTTTGCATAGGTTCTGACTAATTCATTCAATTGCCCCATATAATACGGGATGCCTTTATAATTAATGCTTTCACCGATTTGTCCCAGATCTCCGGAGGCATCTGCTTCTACAAAATCCTCCAATTCAAAGGTATAGACATATTTTCCGTCTTCCACATTAACTTCGAATCCGGTATAGGCATATTCATGATCTCCGACGGTTATAACCCCGGACTCAGGTATGTTCAGCTTTTCCTGGCTATTAATATTGGTATCTGACAACATGATAAAATTCTCACCCTTCTGGGCATCTGCTTTACCCTGAAGATTGAATTGATTATTGCCGTCACGAACCTCCAGAAGTGCCTGCAGAGAACCTCCGAGGGTGTTGCTTCTCATATCAAAGCGCTGTCCGTTATCCCACTCAATATTATATAAACCATCAACATCATTCTGGTTATCCTTATATTCTCTCGGAACGAGTTTCAATTGATTGAAATTATTATTATCTACCAACGTAACGCCATCCAGCTTAATAATATAACTGGTGACCCCTATCCCATCTCCCACTGCTTTTTCAGACACGGATATATTGGCTATTTCGGACAGTTCGTCTACCAGAAGAGCCCTCTGGTCTCTCAAATCATTCGCTTTTCCACCGGTTACCTCCAGAGTACTGATTTGCTTCGATAATGCAGCGATCTGCTGTGCTGTGGAGTTAATCTGCTCCACTTTGTTGCGGACCTCGAAGTTGCATTCCTCCTGGATTTTCTTTAAGTTTGTAGATAAGGAATTAAAATACTCCGCAAAGCTCTCCGCGTAGTTTACCAGCTGATTGCGCACCGTTAAACTGGAAGGGTTCTTGGATAATTCCTGAAGACTGTTATACATGGAATTATAGGTAGTTGTAAACCCATCCACACTTACTTCATTAAAATAGCTTTCGATTTCATTCATGTAATAGGATTTGCCTGAATACTCTCCGTACTGCAGATTATTCTTCCAATACTTCGAATCATAGTATTGATCCCGCTGCTGCTCCACGCCATCCACCGTAACACCGGTTCCGGCCATACCATAGGAGGAATGCATCTGCAGGGCTTTATTTGCCTTCTGATTCATTACCTGTCTGGAATATCCCTCTGTCTCAGCATTGGAAACATTATGGGCGGTCGTATCCAATGCAGCCTGATAGGTATATAAACCGCTTACGCCAATATTCAGACCAAAAAATGTTGAACTCATAATCCCTCCGATCTGCTGCCGAACAGCTTATAATTTGTTGATAATATCCTCTAGCATCTGACTGACCGTATTAATATATCTGGAGGAGGCATTGTAGGCATGCTGGTATTTAATCAAATTCGTCAGCTCCTCATCCGAAGAAACGCCGGCAACCTCTGCTCTTTTGTTATTGATACTGTCCACCATGGAAGTCTGGTTATTTCCAATGGTATTGAATTGCTCTCCCTTGTTTGCGATCTCGGCAGTAAAGGAGGTATAATAATCGCTAAAATTATACTCTGTCAGTGTATTCGGAGATAAAGTAGAAAAAGCATTTTGCCATACATCCATCAGTTTTTTCACAGCTTCGGGATCATAGCTGCCGGAGCCGTTGTTATCCGAGAGAGGTATCAGGTCATAATTCTGCATGATTTCCGGATTTACCTCGATCTCTCCCAGTGTAAACAAGGAATAGTTATCATCCGGATTCTCTTCATTGTAGTAATAAGAGGTAACAGTTTCATTTACCCCTTGGTCATTCACAAAGGTAATTTGATCTTCGTCTCCGTAACGGTCCATAGACTTTCTGTTAAAGAGTGCCTGTCCCCTGCTCTTGGCAGCATCCATACCGACCGGGGCATTATCGTTGTCATAGATGACGGCCTTAGTTCCATCTGAAAGCAATACTTCCTTATTGGGACTAAAGATATCATTCACAAGTGTTACAATCCCGTGGATCAGCTGATCAAACTGTGCCTGGGTAGACATAACCACAGAGGCATTGATTGTCCTATTATATTCAGCAACTTCAGCATTATACTGGGCTTCTGTCTCCTCATCCGGATTATACTTAGGGATGTCGGTATAATTTGCCTTCTTATAGCCTCTGGCGACCAATAGTCCTTTGAGCGAACCGATATCGGTATTCGTCTCCGAGGAGGGAACACGGTCCAAGTTGAAGATATCAGCGTTTCCATGAGAGGGCCACACCGGTTTCAGCATATCAGAGGTTTCGCTAACCGGAACAGTATCCATGTTATACCAGCTATCCTCTGATACAAATACCGAGCCTTCCACATTTACGGTAACGACACCGACTGCATTCTCTTTGTATGTTATATTAACCATCTTACTAAGCTCGTCCAGAAGATTATTTCTTTCATCCCGAAGATCATTGGCCTTCTCTACTCCGGCGCTTTCGTAATGTCTTATTTTTGTATTTAGATTTGTGAGCTGTTCCCCAATCTCATTAATGCGCTTAACCTGTTCCTTAATCTGTGTATTTAGATTGACCTGATAATCGGATAGCTGCTTTGAGATGTTCTCTGACCTTTCCACGAAGGTTACAGCAGTCTGAATCAGGGTAGCTCTCGTAACGACACTGTCCGGTTCCTTGGCCAGTTCCTGCAGGGAATACCAGAAATCCTTCATGGTATCCTGAAAGGACTCTCCTTCCAGTTCACCGAATAAACCTTCTATCTCCTCCACCGCATTGTTCTGAGAGGAATAATAAGCTCCTCTGCCCAATTCCTGCCGATAAGCCTGGTCCAGGAAAGTATCTCGCACCTGCTTAACGGTAGCAAAGTCGGCGCCGAGACCCCTCTGCATAGTGGAAGAATAAGAATCTCCCAATTTTATGTATTTGAAATCCGTCTGAACAGGCTGTTGCCTGACATAACCTTTTGTGTCTACATTTGCCAAGTTATGCGCAGAGACATTTAAGGCTGCCTGGCTGACATTCAGACCTGACACACCGACATATAAACTGCTCATCGAGCTCATGGACTACACCTCACCTGTCTTACTGCTTCGCATCGAACATCCCTGTTCCTGAAGCCAGTGTTTCATATTTTGAAGCACCCTTTGTGTAAGTATTATTCCCCGGCGACATCCTTGTGCTCTGAATAAAATTCATATTGAATTCTATCATTTCTAGGGATTGTTGTATTAACGACTTGTTACGATTATTGATATCGACCAATCTATGGATCGATTTTTTTAGATTATCATGTATGATGGAAAGAGCTTTCTGCTCATTTGGTTGTTTTTCCATTAAGCCGATCAGGGTCCTTAAGGTAAGTTCTCCGTTCTTCCGGTTAATTACCGTTCGAATATTGCCCATAACAGACTCTCTCTTACGCTCCAGTTGATTAATACGGATAATTGCCTGTTGTTCCTTCTCGGTTATCTCCTGAAGGGAAGTCAGGTCATTTTTCACGATGACCCGAGTCTTCTCTTCCGCTATCGGAATTAATTGCTGGTAAATGTTATCTTCCTGCTCCAGGGTACTGATCAATTCCTCAATTAAACTTGCCACCGCTAACCTCACTCCTTTGCAGCTTGCACCTATTTAACATAACAAGCGCCATTTGTTGTGCTAATTCCAGCTTCAATGAACGGCGCTTGATTTTATCTGTTAAACAGGTTCGCTAAAATATTCGTCGACCAATTTGTCTGCTACATCCTTAATGGTAACATTATAGGTTCCAGCTTCCATACGCTGCTTAATGTCATTCACTGTAGCTTCTCTGACATCAGGAGTACGTGCAACGATCTGCTTTGCTATCTGATAGTCCTTTCCTGTCTGGGAAATCTCAAGCTTATCGCTGAAGCTGCTGCCCTTTGTCTTCGCTGTGCCTTTCACACTGTTCGAATTGTATAACTGACTTACTTTGTTGAATGCATCGATACGCATTCCAATCACCACCTATCTACTATCTAAGATCTCCATTAGTTCCCCACTACTCTATATCATATTTATCGGAAGATTTGATATTTATATTAGGGGGATTTTAAAAATTCTATAAATTTATGAAAAATAAGTCCCAAAAGCAGGCTGTCCTCATCATTTTACACAATAGCATTATTCGTAACAGCTACCGTTATTATCGGCACATTTTTCTCAAAATTAAAAAGGAACCCCTGCTTTATTCTCAGATTACCATCCGAAATTACGCATAGGGTTCCTATTCAGTGTCCTATCTTATATTTTATTTCCTCTTACCATTATCTTTATATTACTTCATATTCTTATTAATTTCCTTTATTGCCCTCTGAAGCTGGCTGTCCTTATCAACAGGAACCACAACCTCTTTCTTCATCGCTTCAGAAAGATCAACGGAGATATCCGGTGTGATGCCCTTACCATGGATATTCCTACCCTTTGGAGTATAGTACTTTGAGATCGTAAGCTTCACGGCAGTACCATCTGAAATCGGAATTACCTTCTGTACAATACCCTTTCCGAAGCTCGTCGTTCCTATGATAGATGCAGCCTTATAATCCTGAAGCGCACCTGCAAAAATCTCGGAAGCGCTGGCACTGTTGCCGTTAATCAAGACCGCCATCGGAACCGTAACCTTGGTATTATCCTTTGCAAATTCCTCTTCTTTTACATTGTTCTTGTCTTCCGTATAGACCAGCAGTTCCTTCGGAAGCAGACGGTCCAGAATCTTAACTACAGAATCAAGCAATCCACCCGGGTTATTACGAACATCTACCACCAGGCCCTTCATGCCTTTCTTCTCAAGCGCATCAACAGCAGAATCGAATTGGTTCACGGTGACGGCATCAAATTCAGAGATAGTAATATAGCCGATTTTGTTATCCAGCATCTTATATTCGATGGTAGGGACTTCAATCTTCTTTCTGGTAATAGTATAGTTGATCGGATCCGACTTATCTTCACGTCTGATCGTTACCTTGACCGTGGTTCCCGGTTCACCCTTCAGCTTTGTTACCACCTGAGTCAGATCCTCACCGGTAACCTCTTCACCATTTACCTTATAAAGAATATCTCCCGGCAGCATACCTGCTTTATAAGCAGGGCCATCCTTGAAAGGCTTGATAATCGTAATGATACCTGTCTTGGCATCCTGGCTGACCGAAGCTCCGATACCGCAATACACACCGGAAGAGCCTTCTGTCAGAGCCTTATATTCCTCAGCGGTATAATACGTAGAATAAGGATCTCCCAGACTGGCGATAAAGCCCTTGTAAACGCCGTCAGTAAACTTCACATCCTTCGTATCCTCAAGATAGTAGTTATCAATCAGCTTATCCAAGAATTGCAGCTTATCAACTATTTCCTGATAATTACTCATCGTCAGGCTCTCGGAGGAGATTTCTTCCTTCGCTTCCGTCGTCTTTACATTATTAAAATCAGCAAGCACAAATGCAGCACCAACCGCTGACACCAGCAATAGAGCACTTAATACGCCGACCAGCAAACCTGTGATAAAATTCTTCTTCATGGCAATCTCCAATCCTCCACATTGTGGCAATATTATATAGGTAAAAACGGGCAACCGGATAGGTTGCCCATATTCTTAGTAGTCAAGCTGCTCCATGTATTTCATGTATTTTACAACCATCAGGGCTATCTTAAAGGTGATGGCATCTTCAAACACACGCAGATCCAGATTGGTACTCTTTTGTAATTTATCCAGTCTGTAAACCAGCGTATTACGATGGATATACAGCTGTCTTGAGGTCTCAGATACATTCAAGCTGTTCTCGAAGAATTTATTGATTGTAGTAAGGGTCTCCTCATCAAAATCGTCCGGTGATTTACCTTCGAAGATTTCCTTAATGAACATCTTACAGAGAGGCATCGGCAGCTGATAAATCAATCTTCCTATTCCCAGATTATTATAAGCTACGACATTTCTTCCGCTATAGAATATCTTACCGACATCCAAAGCCATCTTTGCTTCCTTATAGGATCTGGATACATCCTTAATCTCATTCACGATGGTACCAAAGGCTACATGTACCTTAGTCATCGCTTCCGTATTCAGCATATCCAGAATTACCTTCGCTGTCTTATTCAGGTCCTCATAGGATTCATTTTGCTTTACTTCCTTGACCAGGATGATGTTCTTCTCATCCACCGCAGTGATAAAATCCTTTGTCTTTCCTGAGAAAAGGCTTCTTACGGTTTCAAGGGCATTGGCGTCCTTTTCATTCTTGGTCTCGATAATGTAAACTACACGTCTGGCTTCTGTATCTATGTGCAACTTCTTGGCGCGATTATAGATATCCACTAATAGCAGGTTGTCAAGCAGCAGATTTTTGATAAAGTTATCCTTATCATATCTCTCCTTATATGCAACCAACAGGTTCTGTATCTGGAAGGATGCAATCTTTCCAATCATGAAGACATCCTCACTGTCACCCTTCGCCAAAATCACATATTCTAATTGATGCTCATCAAACACCTTGAAAAACTGATATCCGGAAATCGCCTGGCTGTCAGCAGGGGAGGCAACAAATGCCAAAACTGCGCTTTCATACTGCTCCGCATTCTCAATTGTTGTAGCCAGAACCTTGCCTTCCGTATCCATAACACAGATATCAATCCGTGTGATCCCTTTTAATCCGTCAATGGTGCTTTGAAGAATTTGATTGGAAATCATGACTTCACTCCTTTATATTATATTTGATTCTCTTATTTCAATTCATGTTCCTGATTAAAGTGTCAAAAGCATCTACAATGCTTCTCCAATCTACTATATATAAAAGATATTTTATCATTGTTTTCGTCATAAGTAAACTAATTTTATAAAAAATACACAAATAATTTAGTATAAATCTATCAAATTATGAAACCTAAATAATTGTTTATTCGTTAAACTATTTCTCCTCATGAGGGATGCTACAATTACTGGTAGCCGGGATACTGTAGCATAAAAACATATTGCAGGCGGATACTGTAACAGGCAAAGCTTTATTTGAATAAATCACCAAGTTGTATTATTATTATGCTGTAAGCCTCCGATATAATAAATACGGACAGACATCTTAATCCGTCCGTCAGCTTACTTGTTATAAATACAGATAAAGGAGATTATAATATAGATGAACGAGCTTAACATGGAGTGCCCCCTTTGTAAACACAAGGATATCCTTCCTATTCATAATAAGGTCCGTAATATCACAGATGATTCCAGCAAAATGTACGAGTGTACCCACTGCCAGACTCATTTTCTTTATCCCCAGCCTCAGGCAGAGCAACTGGAAACTTATTATGACGGCCAATTCAGGGAAGAAGTACATTCCGCATCCTATTACGACAAAGAAAAGTTAGACCACATCTTTGCTTACTTTTCTCCGGAGGCCCGGCTCAGGGTAACCCGCATTGAAGAAGAGCTGGCTCCGACAGATGAGCTTTTGGAAATCGGCTGCTCTGTTGGATATTTTCTCAAAACAGTTGCAGACAAAGTGAAGCTGGCTTACGGAACAGAATGGGACAGCCGTGCAAGAGCCTATATCAATGATGTACTCGCGGATCCCCGCATCCGAACGGAAAAGAATCCTGAGGATTTTCATATGACGTTCGATAAGATATTCCTTTTTCATGTACTGGAGCATATCGCTGATCCAATTCAGTTCCTCAAGGGCCTGAAGCCTATCCTAAAGCAGAACGGGAAATTATATATTGAGGTTCCGAATGTCGACGACATCATGGTAAAGACCTTCCGCAGTGATGCTTACAAAGATTATTATTATAAAAAGGCACATTTATATAATTTCAATGAAACAGGTCTGAAATATATCTTCGAGCAATGTGGTCTGTGTTATGATATTCGCTATATTCAACGATATGATATATCCAATCACTTCTACTGGCTGGCTAATAAAGCACCCGGCGGCAACGGATATTACCGCAGCATTCTTACTGCTCCGGTCAATGATGCTTATAGTAACGCTTTGATTGCGGCAAAGCAATCGGATACCTTATTTGCAGTGGTTACACTTCCTTAAAATAAAGATAAAAAAACAGGGAACGCGATGCGTTCCCTGTTATCATTTTCAAACTAGTTTACAATAACCTTCTCTGTCTCCTTATCAAAGACATGCAGCTTGGACATATCAAATGCAATCTTTAAGGTATCGTCAGGTCTTGCTGTAGTACGAGGATTAACACGTGCTGTAATTTCAAGAGTCTCGTCAACAGTGAAGTATAAGTTAACTTCTGCACCTAATAACTCATATACTCTTACAGTAGCTTCGATTACGCTTTCAGGAGTATTGTTGATAAAGATTTCCTCATCATGAATATCCTCCGGACGAATACCGATTACAACTGTCTTGCCTTCATAACCGCCTTCGACTAACTTCTTAGCCTTTGCTTCGGGAAGCTTAACTGTGTTGGAACCGAATGTAGCATATACGTCATTGCCCTTCTTAACGATGGTAGCATCGATGAAGTTCATTTGAGGTGAACCCATGAAGCCTGCAACGAATAAGTTGATCGGTCTGTCATATAAGTTCTGAGGAGTATCTACCTGCTGAATCAAACCATCCTTCATAACTACGATTCTGGTACCGAGTGTCATAGCCTCTGTCTGATCATGTGTTACATAGATAATGGTTGTCTGTAATCTCTGATGTAACTTGGAAATCTCAACACGCATCTGTACTCTCAGCTTAGCATCAAGGTTGGATAACGGCTCATCCATAAGGAATACCTTAGGATTACGAACGATTGCACGACCCATAGCAACACGCTGTCTCTGACCACCGGAAAGAGCCTTCGGCTTACGGTCTAACAAATGCTCAATATCAAGAATTTTAGCAGCTTCATGTACATACTTATCAATCTGGTCCTTCGGAACTTTTCTTAACTTCAAACCGAATGCCATGTTATCGTATACTGACATATGCGGATACAAAGCATAGTTCTGGAATACCATCGCAATATCTCTGTCCTTCGGCTCAACATCGTTTACCAGCTTCTCTCCAATCCAGAGCTCACCCTGTGAAATCTCCTCGAGACCTGCGATCATACGAAGTGTTGTGGACTTACCGCAGCCAGAAGGTCCTACGAAGATGATGAATTCTCTATCTGCTATCTCAAGATTGAAGTCTTTAACAGCGATTACTCCGTTAGGATACTGCTTTGTTATGTTTTTTAATGATAAACTTGCCATTTTATATCCTCCTACATTTTTCTTCAATTCAAATGTTCTTGTACGCTTAACTATGGCTTTATGATACACCATTTCGATTTCATTAACCATATCCCATTTCAACAAATTACTTTTTGCCCTTTTGTATAATTTGTATATTCAAATTTAAAAAAAGTAGATTTACCGATAATCCGCTGAATATTGGATTAAATTACTGTCTATATTCAATAAAACCCTCCCCCATAACCTCTCTGACATCACTAACTATGACAAAGCAATTTGGGTCAATTCGCTTAGAAATCTCTATAATCTTAACGATTTCTTTGTTAGAAACCACACAAAACAACATTTTCTTATCCCGGTTGGAATACATGCCCGTAGCATTTACTCCTGTCACACCGCGATCCATATGATGCATGATCGCATGAGCGATCTCGGCATAATCATCCGATATGATATAAGCCATCTTGGAGAACTTTAAGCCCTCCAGAATGCTATCCGACACTTTCGTTGTCACAAATACCGCGATCAGGGCGTACAGCGCATTGCCCAGTCCAAAGACAAGGGCTCCGACGATGATGATGGTCCCGTCAATGACAATCAGGATCTGAGGCACGGAGATATGCTTATTCTTAAAATGCAGCAGGGTTGCCAGGAGATCCGTACCGCCGGTGGAAGCCTGCACAGAGAATACCAATCCGATCCCTACGCCGCTGATTGCACCGCCCATGATGGAGGCCAGCAGGTAATCATTCAGTTGAAGATCATAGATCGGTATGACAGCCAAAGCCAGGGAAAAGGCAAAGGTACCGAACAATGAGGTAAACAGGAAGCGGAAGCCTCTTGACTTAATGGACAGCAAAAACAGCGGTACATTACATAAAGCCGTGAAGAGCCAGATCGGAAAGCCTCCGTCAATAATATATCTCGTTAGATATTTTACAACGATGGCAAGGCCGGACACACCACCTGTGACCAGCTGCATCGGTTCGTAGATCAGATTCACTCCGATGGCCATTAAAAAGGACCCCACTAATATTGCCATATATTTTCGAAGTATTAAAACATTCTTATTATAAACCTTTCTTGTCGGCATAATTAACCTCATTTCCCCGTGATAATAATCTTAATTATTCTGAAATCTGCCGTTATCTCCGGCTGTTAATTTTATAGTACTCATATCCATTTTATTTATTCGCTGTCGGTTACAGCACCTTCTGACAGCGCCTGCAGCTGTAGTGCAAACTGCAGCGGATCCATTTCAAATCCACTGTTCAGCTCCTTGCCGGCCAATTTAAGAAAGAGTACCCGATCCATCGTTGTCTTGCTGTAGCTTTCTATATAATTCAGCTTATCCTGTAACGGCAGATTAGAAGTCAGCTTCGGATAAAGCTTTTCAAGATAGGTCTGAATTTTGGCCTCTGAATTCAGCTTACTGATTTTTTTCAAATATTTCTCGGTAAATACTTGTGTGAGCTCAGGCTGTTCCTGTTCCCCTTCTGTCGCAGCTTTCTCCTCTTGTGCAGCATCCGTGACCGCAGCTGTGGTAACCTCCGCTCCGGGCAGAAGCTCAGCTGCACTGATCCCGCCGGTTACGACCCGTTCCTCAAAGATATCCGCAAATAACTCCTCCGGCATCACCGTATAATAACTGATCTTCGTACCCAACAGCTCCTCAACCATCAGCACGCCATAGTCAAATACCGTCTCCCTGTCCAGATATTTTGTAATAGAATACAGCTTAATGATTTGCGGAATCTCCGGCTTGACCACAATCAGTTTACGATACAGGGTATCTGACATCGTCAGTTTTGTATCAATCGGTATCGTAATATACGCCAATTCCTTCGTCTGACAATTGAACACCTCAAGAACCAGTCTGCTGAGCCGGTTATCCTCCTTATTATAACAATAAATAAGGTTCTTCGAGATATCATCTACGCTTGGTCTGGTAATCGGTTCAGGAGTAGGTGTCATCATAACCGTCTCCGGAACCTTCTGCTCGTCAACTGACCAGAGCTTTATGGTAGCCTGATAACCCACTACCGCTGCACCAAGCAAAATTGCGACAATAAAAAAGGATTGTAAAAATCCTTTGATCAGCATACCCTTTGCAGTTTGTTTTTTCCGTTTTTTTGTCCCGGCCAAGATATCGCCCCTTGCTAAAATTATTCTACCATGTACGCAGCTCCCATGGTTTGGCACTGCGTGCCAGGATGTGCACTCACTTCGTTCGGCACTGGTATAATATCTGCCGATATTATACTATGTACAGGAATGTTTATCAACGTGTCTTTCATTGAACCCTCCCGTGTGCTATAATAAAAGCAAGGCCATAAATGATAAATTCAAGATGCCGCAGCAGCGGCGGATCGGAGTCAGCCATGAATAAAAAGACAGTACTGATAACCGGCTCCTCCAGGGGAATCGGAAAAGCAATTGCGGTAAAATTCGCAAAAAAAGGTTATCATGTCATCATTAATTGTGCCCATAATGAAGAGGCCTTACTTAAGACAAAAGCAGAAATTGAAAGCTATCAGGTATCCTGCCATGCATTTCTCGGTGATATGGGGGATATTGCTTCAGCGAAGGAGCTGTTCCACCAGATCAGGAAGCTCTATGGACACGTAGATGTTCTTGTCAACAATGCAGGAATCTCTTATGTGGGCTTATTCACCGATATGACCCCCGAGGATTGGAACCGCGTCATCACCACCAACCTAACCTCGGTGTATAACTGCTGCTCCCTGGCGGTGCCGGATATGGTGAAGAACAAATACGGCAAGATCATAAATATCTCCTCTGTCTGGGGGAAGGTCGGAGCCTCCTGCGAGGTTGCCTATTCCGCTTCCAAGGGCGGAATGAATGCCTTCACAAAAGCACTGGCCAAAGAACTTGCACCCAGTAACATTCAGGTGAATGCCGTGGCCTGCGGAGCAATCGATACGGAGATGAACCAATGGCTGGAGGATACCGAGCTCATGAACCTCATCGAGGAAATCCCTGCGAACAGACTTGGCCGTGCCGAGGAGGTTGCTGATCTGGTGTATCACCTTGCCTATAAAAATGAATATCTTACCGGCCAGATCATCGGTCTAGACGGCGGCTGGATCTAAAAGTCGAATTTACTCTGATTCACAAAACAAAAAAAGAGGTGATAAGCATAATTATATGCTATCGCCTCATTTTTATTGTTATTCCTAAGTAGTATCTTCATAAAATCCACCTGGCTTCCGAAACGAATCCGCTCACATATCCGGCCGTCCCTACATCTCTTTGGAGTACTTTCCGAGAAAGCCGAGCACCAGCAGGTAATGCAGCGTAAAGGCTCCTACAATAACCAGGGTCATCCACAAGGGTCCGTCAATCAGGATATTCAGATAGGCAATTATCATGAAGAACCAGCAGCTGATTTCACTCGCCTTTGCTTTCGCCCGGTTCCGGATACTGATATTCCTTTCGTCCTTTCTTTCAATCTCAGCCTGCTTACTCTTGACCGGAGAATTTCCTTCTATTCTTAAAATGATCGTACTCAGGATACCGCTAAGTGCAAAGGACACTCCGACTCCGATCAGCACTGCCACGACTCCTTTATTCTGATCGGGCATCTGTAGATAGACTACCAAAGCAATCAATATCACTGCTCCTACGATAATCTCGATATAGTTCTTTTTTGTTTTAAACATTCTCTTCATCCTCCTCATAAATAAATATTTCTTCAATACTTAAGTTAAAGTAACGTGCAATTTTAAAGGCAAGTGTAATCGAGGGATTATAGCGCCCGTTTTCCAGGGATCCTATGGTCTGGCGGGACACCTCCAGAACTGCTGCCAGATCCTCCTGCTTCAGCCCTCTCTGCTTTCTTATCTCTTCCAAACGATTTTTCATCCGCACTCCTCACTTCTATTCATGTAAAGTATACTTTCCATAGATAATATAGCATAGCCATTGTCTCATGTCAAGTATGCTTTCCATGAAAAGCAAAAAATGTTAAGCCGACTTTCCATGAAGATCCGTGAAGATATCCTACGAGCAGATTATAAACGATAACAAAACGATAATAATGTAATAAAATAGGGTTGACCGCAAAAAAAAGATAAGGTAAGGACAAAAGCATTCAACGATGCATATTATCCTTACCTTATCTAAGAATGAGTATCTTACGACAGCCTCATTCTATATTAAAACTTCTACATCATAACACCTATATTACATGATATCTTTTCAGCAGCTCCTCAATCACGGTACCGGATATCTTCTTTAGAAGCTTCTTCTCCACGATGTTCATGGCGAAAGGAAGCTTGATGTCTGTCAACTTCTTTCCATCCATCATCTTCGCCGTGGAATCAAGCAGAACGCGGACATCATAGCAGGAACCAAACACCTCGGGTACACCCCTGTCAATGTCCAGCAGCGTATATACTGCCTCCATCGCCGTCCTGACAGAATACTCGGTCGTGAATACGGTATCCCTGACGGTATCAGCAAACTGTCCCAGGAAAGCAAAGTTTACGCAACCCTCCGGAACCACTTTCGGTCTGTCTCCTGCGGTCCTCGGCATAAAGAAGGCGGTAATGTAAGGCATCATACAAGGAATGCAGTGCGCTGATTCTGCAGCAAGCTTCGGAATCTCCTCAACCGGTACTCCCATATGGTACAGCCATTCTTCGGTAATCTCTATTCCCGTACATTCCTTCATGGGCTTCTTGATATAATTACCGGGAACATCAGTGAACAATCCGTACACCCATACCACCAGCTGATCCTTAGGCTGCTCCTTAAAATGGGGCTGTCGGTTCAGAGTATAGCTCATCAGCCAGTTCGAGTCCTTTACGGAAATAATTCCTCCGGTAACCACCTTGCCGCTGAAGGGATCTCTTTTACAGATCTTTTCGATGTATGGCGGGATCTTATCATCTAAAGTGGTAATCGAAGCAGATTCCCAGTTGGTTGCTTTGGTATCCGTGCAAAATTTATCCGGATGACCGAAGGAAGGGTCCTGCGCTGCGATATTTCTCCATAGCTCCCAACAGCCTCCGACGGAGGTATTGAATACCGGAGCGTGATGGTCATCGCCCAGAGTGGAATTCTCTGTACAGCTTCCGTTCGTCACGAAAACCAGATCCTCCTCGAGGAGATCAATGCACTCCTCGGTACCGTTATGAATGCAGATAAGCTTCTTGGCCACTTTCTTGTTCTTTGTTATATCAAAGAGTACGTTCGTGACCCGGGTATCATACTGGAACTGCACTCCGTGCGCCTCCAGGTATTTCACCATCGGTAGGATCAGAGATTCATACTGATTATACTTGGTAAATTTCAATGCAGAGAAATCGGGCAGTCCGCCGATGTGGTGAATAAAGCGCTGGATATAAAGCTTCATCTCCAATGCACTGTGCCAATTCTCAAATGCAAACATGGTTCTCCAATATAGCCAGAAGTTCGAGGAAAAGAATTCATCGGTAAAGACATCGGTAATCTTCTTATCGTACAGATCCTCATCCCTGGTCATAAATAATTTAATGATCTCCATGGAGGCTTTCTCGCTTAGCCCGAATTTACCGTCCGTATGAGCATCCTCACCCCTGTCTACGGTTGCTCTCAGCAGGGAGTAGTTTGGATCCTTCTTGTTCAGCCAATAATATTCATCCAGGACAGAAGCGCCCTCTGTCTCAAGGGAAGGAATGGAACGGAATAAATCCCACAGACATTCAAAGTGATTCTCCATCTCGCGTCCGCCGCGGATAATGAAGCCCTTCTGTTCGTCCCTGATCCCGTCACAGGCTCCTCCGGGTAGCTTTAACTCCTCCAGAATATGAATATGTTCTCCCTTCATCTGACCGTCCCTAACCAGAAAACAAGCTGCTGAGAGAGATGCGAGACCACTGCCAACCAGATAAGCTGACTTTCTATCTACGTCCGCCGGCTTCTCCGGGCGGGCAAATGCTTCATAATTACCGTTGCTGTAATACATATGAATAACCTCCTTCGTATTTCTGTTGATGCTCTAATCATAGCCGTTTAACGAAGGTTTTTCGATCATCAGAAAAGGGGCGATGTATAAACTTTATACATCACCCCTCATTTGTAAAAAAATTAAACATCATACCCTATCTGTCCTGTATGGCGGTCTGTTCTGAATTTATCCAGCGCCTTGGAGATATCACCCTGAATCAGTACTCCAAGCCGTTCTATGATGGCAGCCGGTTTTTCCTTCATCCCGGTCTGGATCCATTCCAGCATCAATCCCACAAAGGCATATTTATAGAATCGTGCAATAAATGCCTTATCGTCCTCCCGGACAGCCATCCCGGCCGCCTTCTCTTCTATTACCCCGAACAGTAGCTGATAGACTTCGTTGTATAGATACCGCTCCAAATGCTCCCGGTTGGCCGAGTGGTAGGAATTGACCACAAATGCCTTATTCTCCATTACATATTCGAAGATCCTCATAAAGCCCTGCTGCCAGGTATCATAGGTCTTCTTTCCATCCAGAGCTTTGGTTGCTTCGCTCGTATAGATCCATTCCACCAGATCATAGATATCCTGAAAATGATAATAGAAGGTCTGCCGGTTCACTTCACAGTCCTCTACGATATCTACGACCGTGATCTTATCCAACGGCTTCTCCGCAAGCAGCTTCTTCAAAGAAGCAGCCAGCGCTTTCTTGGTTGTCTGTGACATAGCCTTCACCTGTTCCTTACATAATCTTTTGCCTTATTTATATGGATTGAGCTCCTCTATCCATCGGAAAAGCTTTCTTATCAATTGATGATTTTAATATGGCACATCTTCATCGCCTCAAGCGCATTGTTATGACTCTCGGGTGTAACACCTGCACAGCAGGAAGCATCCACAGTAATCCTTGCTTCGGGGAAGAAAGCCTTTAAAATCAATGCATTAGAGATAACACAGATATCCGTACAGATTCCGACCAGCTCAAGTTCAAGCTGCTGTGCTTCCTCCCCTGCATATTGATCCTTAATCAGCTGAGCCAGCTCCGGAGAGCCAAAGCTTGGTTTATTCACCACAGGGGAATCAGCAACCTCTAGCTCGGGCGCAAGCTCCCAGCCCGGTGTCCCGCATACACAGTGCACCACCGGCAGGTTTCTTCCCTCCTCCGTATTAAGATAATCCTCACTATGAGTATCCCGGGTAAACAGAACCGGATATCCCTGTCTTCTATAATCCGCTATTTTATCCCGAACCTTGAATACAATTGCTTCGGCTTCTTTAGTACCAAGTGCTCCATTAATAAAATCCTTCTGCATATCTACTACAATTAACAGCTTCATAATATGACCTCTCTTTATGGGAAACAACATCATTTCTATATGTCTTTCTTCCTTTTTAACTGCCCGGGGCAACTTTGTCAAGTATTACTTATTAATAGAAAGGGCTAAATAATAAGCTTATAGATCACATAATGCTTATCCGTTTCACTCCGGTAATCATCGGAAAGAAATAGAGGAGCCGGTATTCCGACTCCTCTTGTCAACAGTATTTCTGATTTAGTGATTCCTATACTGCATTTATGCAATCGCTCTGCCCAGCTCCTCCGCCCTTCGCAGCCCATCCGTGTCTTTGATCTGCCCTTTCTCATTCACGCTCTTCATCACCAACCTGCCGGCATCGCCCCACTTCAAGAACTCGATCATGGATGTATAGGAGCCCAATAGTCCAGAGTATACAGTATCAGAAGCATCTTCGCCGCAAAGCAGCAGATAGCTGTCCTTATTGCCGAACTCCTTCTGTCCAATGATAAAGGAGTAGAACTTATCAATGACCAGCTTAAGCTGGGCCGGATAAGTAGACCAATACAAGGGTGTAGCAAAGGCGATGACATCTGCTTCTTCAATCAATGGCGCAATCGAATTAAAATCATCCCGATAATTACAGGCAACTCCCTTGCTGAAGCAGGTATTGCAGACTCTGCAGGGTTGTATTGCCAACTTGGCTGCCTCTACCTTTGTCACCTGATTTCCGGCAGCCTGTGCACCCTGAATGAAGGCATCCGCCATCAAGTCACTATTACCGCCAAAACGTGTGCTTCCTGTTATCACTACTACTTTTTTACTCATAATAACTCCCCCCTGGAATTTGATGGAGTCATTATACAATAACAAGTATGGAAAATATAGTACGCAGTTTTTAGTAAGTCAGTATCTTCACAGATAGTAGCTCCTATTTTTTATTATACAGAGCCTGTTCAACCGCTTTCTTTAGCACCTTACTGGAATTGGTGGCTCCGCTGACCGCATCCACATCCGTAGTCTGCCGTGCTATGATCTCCTGTAGAATTGCCTCCGCAGGCTTCCCTCTCTCATTCTCATGCTTAAGAATCGTAATATCTGTAATTTTACCGTCCTCTACCGCTACTCTGACCTTGGCATAGATATAACCGGCATCATATTCTCCTTCGTAACTGCCGTCCCGAAGCTTTGAGGCATCCATTCCCTGTAATCTGATTGTGGAAATGCTCTTTTGATAATTCATAAAATCTATATTATACGTTACGATATGACAGAGAAGTAATGCCAGAGCGATGACAGCACCGTATCTATGCATTTTTATCCATACCTTCCCCAGTTTTCTGCGGGATAAATATCCGACCAGCATCATCAAAAGCATTACGGATAACGCAATTCCCGTTACAACCACTGCTGCTTCCCTGGTATCCCATACAGGATATGTAAAAAACAGATGGAACACTGCAGCAATCGGTATCAGAATACCAATCGGTTTATGTATGATCTTCATTGCTCGGTCAAGCTTCGTCCAGCCCAGCTTTCGAGTTAAGAACTTCAACAGCAGCATAACCAGCAGTACCGCAGACAAAATACCTAATACCATATCTTCCCCTACTCTCTGATTGAATTTAATAACAAGTTGAACCCATATTCCATATATTCCGCCTTTGTCATTCCCAGTCTTCTCTCGAAATATTTCTGCTTCTGTTCGGCGAAACGAATGGTTTCACTGATACTGGCCCAAAGGCAGAAGATAGTCGGCACTATTTTTATATCCTTCCTGATAAAGCCTCTATCGATTCCTCTTATCATCAATTCCTCAAGGATATCATTAATCTCTTCTCCGATCACATAGATCTCATAAAGGATATTCTTTTCTTCAAAGTCCTTCTCTTCCATCCTGATCGTTCCCAGCATAAGATCATAGTAGACCGGATATTCCTCCTGCAGTCTGACCAGACTATTACAGATTGAGAAATAACAACCCTCAAAGTCTTCCACCCGGCTGATGGCCCCCCTCAGCGTATTCTTCAGCAGCAGCATCTGCTCGCGGATAATATGATTCAGGATGTCGTCCTTACTCTTAAAATAGACATAGATGGTAGATTTACTGCAATCTGCCTCCCTCGCAATATCCTCCACTGTCGTAATTGTAATCCCCTGCGCTTCGAACAGCTTTTTGGCAGATGCAAGAATTTGCTCCTGATTAAATTGAATCAAGGCTTCCTTTTTCTTGTTTCCCATATAATCACCTCTCGGTATATTTTTTGTACCGTTGTTTCTATTATCGTACTATCAGTTCGATTAATTGTCAACCTGAAATTTGTGAATTAATAACGATAGGAGCAAAGAATGTACCCTGGCTCATTCTCACACCTTTTTTAATTCATCGGACGTAATTCCCGTGAATAAAAAAGCTCCCGGGTATCTCCCGGAAGCTCTGTTTTGTTCTATTGAGATTATGAATGTAGAATCTGTTTAGCCTGTGTAAGCCGCTCGTTAAATTGCCTGTAAAAATCATTGTCAGGATTATATTTTCTTACGTAAAAGCTGTTCAGAAGGTACATATTCAAGTTCTTTATCAGCTTATCGTCACCGGAATTCATTACAATTGCCTCTGCTTCCTTCAGAAAAGAATGCCAATCCAGCAGGAACTGCTTATTCTCTGCAAAATCAGGCGTATCGATCCACTTGCTGACCTTAACCTTTGTATGACCGCTGTGGCTGCACTCATTTTTCTGAAGAATATAATAGAAGTCCTGATTATCATAATATCTTCCCAACGGAAATATCCTGCATATACCCGGACGGGATGCATGGATGCTGCATTTCCCCTCCTGATTTAAGAAGGTACAGCTCTCGTATTCACCCGTCATCCTTAGGTTGGGAAGAATGATCCCGTCGACCACATGCAGCTCAAGACGGTCTGTCAACAGTTCCTCAAAGCTTTTGCCAATAGAGGAAGTAAGCCGAGCTATATCATAAGGGTCCAGAATGATGGAATAACCCATTCCATGGCAGCAGGCCGCTGCACCCTTACAGCCGTTGCAGCTTGCTTCCACCAGATCATCAAAACCATAAAGCTTTCCATCCGAAATATCTTCCAGACTGCAGTATCGTTTCATAACTGTCTCCGTTTCTTTATCATATATTCTTACGTTTTCCATTTCCTATCTGATTGTATCATTTGATTCCCATCGCGTCCAGTAACTCCTGTACCTTTTCATCACTGACGGAATAATTCTTGATATTATCCATCAGCTCCTCGGAAGCCTCTTCCGCAGTTACATTATGCTCTGTCAGCTGATCACCGGTCCAATAGGTCCAGCTGATTTTCTCTACATTATCAATCATTGCCAGAAGTACATAAGAATAAGCCTTCATCTGTTCATTAAATTTGGCTTCCTCGGTCCGCCCGACTTCGTCGTTAAATTCAAGAGTCCAGCCATAGGGCTTTGCCTTTGTCTGAAGAGAGTTCTTAAAATTCCCCAAATTCCCTGCAATATTCATAGTGATAGCAAGTCTGCCATTTGCAGACATATCACCGATATAGGGATTCTTATTTGCATACAGCTCTTCGGCGAGTCCGGAGATCACTCTTCCGTCACCGGTAATTCTGGTACCGTTTACCACCAGCTCCTCCCCTTTCGGATATCGAAGTTCGAAGCTTCCACTTCTATTCAAAAAGGAAGGAAGACAGGCATAGACCACCAGCTCCTTCTGGCCGCTCTTCTCAAGCAGCCTGCTGGAAGCGTATACCAAGGAGGGATCATAGAAACTGCCTCGTACTACGATTTCCTTTCCCTCCACAGTTGTCTCCGCTGTATAGGTCGTAACAGGATGTCCGATCAGGAACAGCTTAACCAATACTACCAGGGTCAGAAGGATAGCGGTCAGCAGTATGCCCGCTCCCACCCTTTTTTGGTTCGAACTCCTGATTTTTCTCAAATAATCCAGCTCGGATGCATTCGCTTCTATGGTTATGGAATCTACCGGTGTCTTAAGTTTATCGTATCGTGACCGGCAGCTCTCACATTGACTGATATGTGTCTCTATTTCCCGATTGGTAGCCTCTGATGTCAACTTCTCGGCATATAACGGGAATAAATCTGCAATCATTTCACAGGGTATTCTGTTATTCATGCTTTTTTACCTCCTCTATAATCTTCTCTTTTCCCCGATAGTACGTTACCCGTGCCCAATTTTCGGTCTTCGCCATGATCTCACCGATCTCACGGAAGCTTAAATTGGCAATCAACCTTAGATAGAGAACCTCCCGCATAGGCTCCTGCAGCTTATGGAGCTGCCTGATTACTTCAAGCTTATCCCAGTCACACAGGACAGCTTCCTCTGCTGACCTTATAAAGCCCTCCGTACTCTCATTCAAGCTTACCTCATCCCTGATTTTGCGAAGGGAGCGGTACCAGACATTCTTAGCTATGCCGCAAAGCCAGGTGGACGCAGTACTCTCCCCTTTGAATTGATCTATGCTTCTCAACGCCTGATAGAAGGTTTCCTGTGTTAATTCCTCGGCAATATCGGGATTCTTAGTCTTTGACATCAGAAAGGCGTACACCAGCCTTGCATGTCTTCGATACAGCTCTTCCATGGAATCCATTGTCTGTTTCTCCTTTCTATCAGATTAGTAGCCGTAAAACGTATTTCGTTACAGAGGAGTAAAAATTTTTTTTATCATTTGTTTTGCAATGAGTCTTGCAATCTGGTGTTTTACACCTCAATAGAATATCACATCCTCCCAAGCCCTGTATACTGTACCTCAATAGAATGAAAATTTTTGAATGCATCATTTTCGACAATGTATCCTCCAATCCGAGAGATTATGAGGTTATGGAAGGTGCCGAGTTATTCCGCTCCTAGAAATGCGATCTGATTATCGCAGTTGGCGACGGTAGCCCGATTGGCTGTGAAACTATTAATAAAAGCTAAGGTAAAGATAATATGCACCATCAACCTGTGTATGAGAGGTGCTGTTATCCTTACCTTAGCTTATTTATGTTTCCTTGCAGCAGTTCGCAGCTTAGTTATTTACTTGGAATGCTCGTAATGCTCCAGCCAGGCCTTTTCCTTCCCGCAGTCCAGGTAGATACGATACGGTTCTCCTTCCATATAGGTCCATACGGTTATGAAGGTCGGTGTTACCTCATAGAGCTCCCCTGTCTCCATATGGGAGTACGCATCATAGGAGCCTCGGTGTTTTTTCTTATACAGCTCCATGACCGCTGCATTCTTCTCCGACAATATCCTGCCCCGGCTTGCTGCTGTTCCCTTTATTGCGATATTACTCTGGCACAAGGCAACCTTTGGGTTCTGCTTCATCTGTATCGCCTTTTCCATCGTCGATTCCGTCTGGAAATAGAGCTTCCCTTCCACCATAACATAACTCATTGACCTTACTGTCGGTTCATCCTCTGATGCTGTTGCCAGCACTATGATTCCCGAATCCCCTAATTGGTCATATATCTTTTTTAACTCAACCTGATAGTCCATCTTCCATACTCCCCTTTCCTGATAGGAAAAGGATACCATTGATCCATAGGATTTGCTACCAACCCGGAGTAACAATTAGGCAACCTATGGTTGCGGTTATATCTTAATTAATTCAACTTGAACTTTCCTACCACAGCATTCAGATTATTGGCAATGTTTTGCTGCTCCTCTGACATCTGTGAGACTTCATCCACTACCAGAGCAACATCTTCCGCTGCATTCTTTATCTTAACGCTGTTGTCCGCGGTATTCTGCGCTGATTCTGTGATACTCTGGATCGCATCGTTTACTTCACTCATGATGTGACTGATTCCGGATACCATGTCCGCGATCTTAACAGAATTTGCATCGATCACCTGTGCATCCTCTCCGTACTGCTTTGCGATATCGATAAATTTATTATAATCCGGAGTAACCGTATTCTGTATAAAGTTGAGGATATTCCCGGCCTCATCCGTCAGACTGTTAAATACGACCTGAACCTCTGTGATGGTATTCTGTATCCTTCTAACTGCCTCCGCTGTAGCATGAGCCAGCTTTCCGATCTCAGAAGCAACAACCGCAAAGCCTTTTCCCTGTTCACCGGCACGTGCAGCTTCAATTGATGCATTTAAGGATAACAGATTGATTTGCTCGGCGATCCCGGAGATAACCTGAGCCATCTCGTTGATATTCTCAACAACCTTGGCATTCTCAATGCTTCTGGTAAGCTTTTCGCTGAATTCTGAAGAAAGTTTTGTGGCATAGTCATAAGAATTCCGGCTTGCCACGCCAATTCCCTTCGCACGGGAACGGATTTCATCCGCCATCCTGCTGCTATGCTCTGTCTCTGAAGCAAGTACGGATACAGAGGCATTGACCTCCTCCGTGGAGGCATTGACCTCTTCCGTAGCTGCACTGGCAGACATCATGGACTCATTGACCTGAGCGATATAGTCTTCGATATCCTTAAATTCTTTCAACAATACCGTTGCTGACTGATACAGCTTCGTACTGGAGGTATTCATGTCATTCGCATGTTCAGATATATTCTTAATAATTTCCTTATTACTTCCGTACATTTCGTTCATAGAATTACCCATGAGACCAAGCTCGTCCTGAGTAGTAATCTGCAAAGGCTTCACTGTGAAATCACCGGTTGCAAGTGCTCCTGCAAAGGTCTTAACCTTCTTTAATCCCTTCGAAATAGACTGAACCTGGAACAAAATCATCAGGATAGAGATGATGATTGCTATGATGCAAATTACACTTAACTTAACAACCAAATTGTTGACCGGGGCATTGAGTTCAGCCTGCGGCATCCGTATGATCAGCTTCCAGCCGAGCCCGGGGAGCGTATCAAAATACAGGTTATAGGCTCCGTCCGAGGATTGGTAGGAGGTGGTACCCTTTTCTTCGGATACGATTTTCTGCCCTGCCTCTGCCAGGGATTTATTCTCATCCTCTATAATCTTACTGCCCTTCTGTACCCTCTCGTCTTCAACACCCCCCAAATAAACCCCGGCAGAATTAACCAACATTGCTGTGCCACCGGTGCCGACCTTAATGTCCTTGACCAGCTTCTGGATGGTACCAAGCTCAATATCCACTGTCACACAACCAAGGTATTTCTTATTCTGGTCTAGGATCTGCATGGAGCAGGAGGACATGATCATTCCTGAGGTCTCATCATAATACGGTTCCGTAATCACAGCTTCCGGTGAAGATTTGGCCAACAAATAATATTCCTGTTTAAAATAGTCATACTCCGCATTGCTGTAATCATAGGTTACGACATTTTCCCCATTGTTCTTATATACATAAGGTCCCACATATTCCTGACTGCTGTCATAGACGTAGGGTTCAAACCATATACCACTGCCCAGGACAAGGCTATTGTCATTAATTACCTGGGAAAGCAGCTGCTCATAGGTCTTTAAATCTGTGGTCTGATAGGTTGTTGCCACCACACGCGACAGTGTAGTCGCTGTACTGGACACGCCATTTAAATACTGTTCGATATCTCCCAATTGCGATTTCAACTCTGAGGACATATTCTCCTGCAATTGGCTATTGATAATTGTCTTACTGGAGTTCTGGCTGATTACAGTCAGCACTACCATTGCCAGTATTATTACAGGCAGAATAAAAGTTAACAGCTTAACACCAATGTTCTTGAATTTCATACTCGCACCCCCATGGAAATATAATTGTGTAAATATAACGTCATAATTATATCTTTGTCTGTTAATAATTGTCGTTTCAATCAATTATCAATAAACACAATTCTATTATATAGAGTGCACTAGCGAAATTCAACAAATTTTAATTAAAATATTGAAATAATGACCAAATAATATTACTTCTGACATTTTATTATTTAATTTTACATATCTTTATATTTATTACTGCTATAATTCAATCCCATCGATCCCCTGAAATTCTTCCACTACAATCGATTGAATTGTAGATTTTATTTCATCAGGAACATTCGTAATACACATTTCTTTCACGCCGCCGATACTGGCACAGTTATCTTCAATCAGTAGGTCAGGCTTGACTCTGACCACAACCTCCGCATAACTTTCCTGTTTCCTTCGATATTCCAATCGGTGATAACGAACCCCATAAAATTCAAGCGCCTTGCGTATGAGTCTGAGATTGTGCCTTCTAAAGGTACATAGAATCACTTCGTAATTATCGTACCATTCATTGATTTTATCTATGGAATTTCCAATTGGCGTATAGGCTTTCGATGTAAAGAAAACCGATTGCAGTTTGGTATGAAAAGCGGTTCCCTCTATAAAAATCATAAGCTTTTTCATAGTTTAGTTCCCTCCGATATCGGCCTTGTCCTCTACTATAATAAAATTAAATTGGTAATCGTAAAGATAAGCCGATAGTTCTTTCAGTACCTTTTCCTTTTCCTCTTGCGTGCATTTCAAGTGAATAATTTTATTCATTTCATCAATTTCCTGTTCCATATCATCACACTCCGAAGTCAATGATAGCATTTGCAATAACTGCCATGTCAAGTATTTTACTTTTAATCTTTAAATATATTAAATCCCAGCGCGTAACATCTCTATAATTCATTGCATAATTCTTTTCATGATACAGACACTATCAAAAATAAGAAAGGAGCCTATAGGATGAGCAGCAGCAAAGACACATCTTCGAAAAAGCAAGGGAAAAGCAGTGTTACCGATGACTACAAATACATTCCCAGAGGCGGAAATCCAGATCCAAAATCAGCTACAGATAAAAGACCTTCATCCGGTAACGTAAGAGGAGTGTAAGACACTCCTCTTTTATTATTCGTTATCAATCAGAGATATTGAAATGATTAGAATCAGAATGAAGCAAATATTTAAATAGTGCGGTTAGTCCAGCCCCATGCTTAATTTGATTTTGTCTGACCATTTCAATCACTTCATCCTTTGTCTTCATCTCGACTATTATTTTTTCAGTCGCATCCAGCTTCTGTTCAAGCTTTTTGCTGCACTCAGCTGCATATAAATATATTTTTTCATCTGTCGATCCGCAAGAAGGGTAAAAATCACCCAGATCTATTAATCGATCCGCCGTATAACCTGTCTCCTCCATTAATTCACGACAAGCAGCATCCCTCGGTAACTCCTCTTCTTCGATGAACCCTGCAGGAATCTCCCATTCCCATGAATTTATTGTAAGTCTATACTGCCTGATTAACAGTATTTTATCATTCATAACCGGTATAACCGCAACTCCATTTTTTATTTTTACATAGGAATAGGGCGAGAGACCTTCCTTCGTCTCGATTTTGTGTTTTATAATGTGGAAGCGGCCTACTTCTACCTCCTCAGTGCTTTTTATATCATATACATTCATAAATTTAGTCTCCTAACACAAATTTGTATTTCGCGAGCCAAGCATTTAATTTATTCTCATCATTGATTACATCAGCATCCCATTCTTTTACTATCTCACTTTGATAAAAGCCCTTATCTTCTCCTGTTTCCGCTGTATAACATATATTAAATACTGTTTTACGTGATAAACCGGGTATATATTGGTTTGAATCCATTGTTTCAGATCCATCGGCGGCTGTTTTACTGATATTATCATAATTTTTCAGGAAGAAGAAAGTAGCCATTTTAGTACTTAAAGCACTATATCCGTATATGTTATAAAAGATATTTTGATTAATCCTTATTTCAAATACTTCTGCTTTATTTTTATTATTGCTTAACAGCCTGCTATGTATGGTGTTCGTCACTCCGTACACAAGATTTTCTGTCCCGATCAGATAATCCATCTTATGATAGTCTTCAAAAGCATTTTCTGCGATCCCCATTTTTACATGATTATTCCTGTTCTTTCTATTTTCCTCATTCCACCGGAGACGATTAACCAGATATTGAAGTCCCAAATTCTGTTCAGCTCCTCCCAAAATAAGGCCCATTTTCATTTGGTCCATATCAGAAAGCTCCGGTATAAGCAACTCTTCGTGAATAGTACCTTTATTCCCCTTAGGCACTGCGATAAAACGCTTAACCGGTATTGTGAACCTTCTGTTTCTAATATCCTGCAGTCTCCTTATGATACTATGGTTCTTGTAAGAATCAGGTTGATCCATATAGGTAATCCCGCAGATTTCCAATACTTGTTCACCCGTGCAAGAGCCATTGGCTGCCCATTCAAAATACTGCGGACTGGTACATAGTTCAACCAAAGTCCTGCCAAGCAGCTTACCTGTTGCTGAAGCCTTTTCTGAAAAAAGTTTATTTTTCTCTATTCGAACGATTGTCTTAACTTTTTCTGTACTGGTTTCAATTCCTTCTGCTGTATTAGTTACTGTAACTGTTTCAGTTTTTGTTTTATTCCTTTTTTTCGAAGCATTCTTATGAGGTACCTTCTCGAAAAAATCGGAACGTACTATCATTTTAATTTTCTTCGAACTGCTTAATTGATCTATTTGATCACCATAGATACTTTTTAAAAATTCACTGAAGAATAGAATTCCATATACGGAAGTACTTATATTGAGTTTTCTTTCTTTATTGATGAACATCTCGTCATCCGCATTGCCGGCATAATTTCTGGTAGCATACTCTCTGAAGAATTTTTTATAAATGAAATAATGTTTGATATAGGAAGCTATGCTATCTTTGAAGGAAATAGTAATACAATCGATGGGTCTTATATCGTAATATGGCATTCCCGTAAAATATGTTTTTAACCTGTTTCCGTACATACGGCTCAAAGCTGCTGATATTTGACTGTCCGAAACTGACCCGCTTTGGATATTCCATATTTGCAAGGGACTTTTGGGTGACTTTTTAGAAAATAAGTATTTCAAATATTGCTTTATATGCATGGTATCTTCCGTCGCAGATTTTATATCTCCTGCCAGTGAATAGCCTGTAATGATTAACATTAATAATTCGGTGACATAGATCAGCAAATGATTCTTCAGATTCGGTATCTTCTGTATTGTGATATAATCTCCTGCGCCTAATAAAAATGTGATCAAGCCGATCAAACTGATGATTATTAATAACCTATACTTCAATCGGGCACTACTGATTGCTTTTTTTATATGATAATCATTAGTGACATTTAATCTCACCTGATCCATTTGCTTTTTATCAATATTATTGCCCAACAGCAGAACTATGTTATCTTTCCCATCCATACTATTCACTTCCTCCGTTCGTACTTGCTCCACATACCACTTATTCTGGCTTTCGCTTGCAGCTTTATTTTACTCAATCATATCACTTTACACAAACCTGGTAAACCTTTATAACATTCTATATCACGAAAATGATCAGAACTCCCAATTCATAACTTTTTGGGCTTGCATATAACATTACAATTCATCTTTCATATAATAATACAAATGAATGTTAGGGGTTTCATATGGAGATTTATCTGGTACAGGAGGGCGATACGATTGAATCCATCTCCCTTAAATTCGGAATTTCTGCAGAACGATTGGCCACGGATAACGGAATTAATGAACCTCAAAGTCTCGTGATCGGCCAGGCTCTCGTAATCCCTCATCCTTCCCAGGTGTATACCGTAAAGGATGGCGATACCCTGGAAGGGATAGCGGATAATTTCCAGGTACCTGTTCTGCAGCTGTTGAGGAACAATCCTGAGCTTGCGGCTAGAGAGTATCTCTACCCGGGAGAAACACTTGTTATAAGCTATAATAATACCATGGGATATCTACTGATAGCCGGATATGCATATCCCTATATCAATAAACAGACTCTGGCAATGACGTTACCAAGCCTGACTTACATTCCAATCTTTAATTATCGGTTAGGCCGCAACGGTGAGTTGTTAGGGAGTGATGAAGATATTCCTGTGATTGAGACAGCGAAAGCATATGGTGTAGCCCCTATTCTTGTTGTAACCGCATTTTCGGAAACCGGAGACATCGACGTGGATGTCGTATTTGATTTTCTGCTCAACGTACAGGCGCAGAACACCTT
Source organism: Bacillota bacterium (assembly GCA_023414985.1). Taxonomy (GTDB): domain Bacteria; phylum Bacillota; class Clostridia; order Lachnospirales; family Lachnospiraceae; genus Mobilitalea. The sequence continues at coordinate 30,260 of JAEZLY010000070.1, forward strand.
AATCGAAACTCTTCTAAGTATTGTAGAAGCGAAAGGCTATGCCGGAGTTAATCTGGCTTATCAACTGATTAATACCTCTAATCAGCAGCTCTTTCTAGATTTTTTAATCAATGTAGCAAACAGCTTTCACTCGGCAGGATACCCGGTATTTCTGACTCTCAATCCGGGATTAAGCTATAACGGAACCGAAGTTACTTTTGAACAGATTGATTATACTGACTTTGGCAGAATTGCTGATGGAATACTTTTCTTATCCTATAATTGGGGTTCAACAGAAAGACCTCCTATTCAATTCTCAATTGTAACGACAAAATCCTTATTGGATTATATCGTGTCACAGGTACCACTGGAAAAGATAAGAATTGGGCTCCCTACAGTTGCCTACAACTGGCAGCTGCCATATATCGAAGGTGAGACCAAGGCTAATGCGCTGAATTACGATTCCGTCTTGTCCTTGGCTTCTCAAATGGATGCTGTCATTAACTTCGACGAGACCACCCTCTCAGCCTATTTTGAATATGTCGATAATGAGGGGAACCAGCATATTGTATGGTTCAAGGACGCGCGAAGTATAGATGGCTCCTTGAAAATACTGCAGAGTTATGGGATAGAGGGGATCGGTCTCTGGAATATTATGTACTATTTCCATCCGCTGTGGCTGGTGGTCAATACGCAGTATGAGATCAGGAAGCTATCATAAATGTAACTTCGTTGTTTTGGACTTGTTCCAGAATACAATAGGACCAAGTCCATTTTCCTTATGAAAAGAAGTCAAGAAAATTGCATTTATTTTACATTATGGTTTACTTACATTTATGACCTGGGTTATAATACATTTACGTTCATAAGATTTAATTATGCTACTAATACAAAAACCAAAGCGAGAGATACTTCAATGAATGTAAAAAATTACGAGAACTATTATGAGAAAATAAGAGCAAACTGCTCGAAAATTATTGTAGGGAAGGATGAGTGTATCCGGAATATCGTTATTGCATACCTTGCAGGTGGACATGTTCTCCTCGAGGATGTTCCCGGTACCGGCAAAACCATGCTCTTCCGTGCTTTTTCAAAATCAGTGGGCGGAAGTTATAAAAGAATCCAGTTTACACCTGATATTATGCCCTCTGATCTGACTGGCATTAACTTTTATAATAACAAAAGCGGCGAATTTGAATTTCGTCCCGGCCCATTATTTGCTCAGATGGTACTGGCCGACGAGATTAACCGGGCAACCCCCAGGACACAATCCAGTCTTTTGGAAGCAATGTCGGAAGGGCAGATTACCGTAGATGGAACCACCTATCTCATCGAAAAACCATTTATGGTTATGGCAACCCAGAATCCTTTGGAATCCGGCGGCACCTTCCCATTACCTGAGGCGCAGAAGGATCGTTTTATGATGAAGCTTTCCTTAGGTTATATGCAACGGGAGCATGAGCTTTCGGTTCTATCCAGGGAAGACTCTATCGATATTCTAGCCAGAATTGGACAGGTCGTAACCCCTGAGGAGACTATGGAATTACAGAAAGCATATTCCCAGATTGAGGTTAGTGATCCTGTCAAAGGATATATCATGGACATCATTGATAAGACCCGGACAGACCGTCGTATTATACAGGGTGCCTCAACAAGAGCAGCCCTTTCTCTTTACAAGGCATCACAGTTATCGGCAGCGCTTCAGGGGCGTACTTATGCCATACCCGAGGATGTGAAAAGCTTAGCCGTAAATATCCTTGAACACCGCTTAAGCTATTATGGTGTGACGCGCAGTAGTGACGGAAGTAATATCTGTCAGGAGCTCATCGATGATGTCTCAGTGCCGACAGAACCGGCAACAGCTAAGGGAGCGCTATAAATGGTTACATTTCTGGTTGTACTGGTTTTATTGGGTGCCGTTTTTGAATTTTTATCCTTAAAGGATAACTTAGCTAAAATAAGCTATCATGCTATCCCCTCAAAATTGGGATACGAGCCCGGAGAAGTCTTTCAGCTTATCACTACTGTTGCCAATTATGGATACCGGGCGATTCCACTGCTTCGATTAGAGGAAACATTTCCTGAGGGGATACAGAATGCCAGTCTGCTGCAGATTCGCGGCAGACAGAAGATAACCAGAACGGTTCAAGCTTCCTTATCGAAGCGCGGAGTATATTATCTTGAAGGGTGCAGATTATCCTGTGGAGATTTTCTGGGTGTTCGGGAAAACACTAAGGAAATCAGGCAACGAGAAGAGTTTGTTATCTTTCCGGAATTACTTCAGAGTGCCTCAGTGCTTCAGGCTCTGTCCGGGTATTATGGTGATTTTTCCGCTCGTCGTTTCTATACAGAGGATCCTATTCTGGTCAGTTCCTTCCGCTCCTATACCGGCAGGGAGCCAATGCGCTCCATTAGCTGGGCACAGAGTGCGCGAAAGAATGAGCTTATGGTAAAGGAGTTCGATCATACGACAGAGCTGTCTATCACCATCCTGCTCGACGTCTATCTTCATTGGTCCGAGGGTGCTCATGCTGAGCAATTAGAATACTGCTTTTCATTGGTAAGAACAATTGCAGATTTTTTAGAGCAGAAAAGGGCATCCTACCGTCTTCTGACCAACTCCTATATCAGAAACGGAAGTACCTTTTATGAAGTCTTATCCACACCGGGCCAGGGTCCTAATCATTATACCACGCTGCTATTTACCTTAGCGCGGTCAATTCCCGATTCCTTTCGCAGTATTGATGATTTGTATCAAATGGTAATCAGAAGCTATTCCGGTGAAAATGCCATCTTCTATGTTGCACCTTTTGAAAATGAGAAGCGTGATAAACTGGTAAAGAGCTTAAAGGATCGCTTGAGTTGTCAGATCTATTCCTTCTATGCATCGAAAGAAATGGAGGGCGAACAGGATGACTGCTAGATTATACAAACTTGTTTTTGATATCAGTATATTATACTCGATCATTGTCTTTCTCCTGAGAAGTTTTGGTGATATAACCATTCACAGCAGAACCTTTCTCATCCTATTGGCCGCTGTGGGTATCTCTCTTTTATTAAATAGAAAACGTATAGTAAAACTCCCCGTAGTAATTGTGCTGACTATTGTCTCCCTACCATTCTTATTACCTTCGATACCGGATGTAGCAGCATTTCTCCTTATCTGGGGATATTCTTCTTATGTATTAGTCTCGGAGCGGGTCGTAACCAGTCACGGTGAGTTTATGGATATGCTGAAGCATACGCTTGCTCTTATCCTGCTGCTTATTGCAATCGTATTGGCTGTTGTCATTCAGAAAATCGCAGTCGCTTTACAAGTAGCGTGTCCTTACTTTATTATGGCTATGGTAAGTGCTGTGGCGCTTCTCCGTGATCTACGCTTCCATAATCAAACGGAATCGGAGCAAGAATATCATCACAGACAGCAATTGATTGAATTAATTGCTTTCCTGATCATCAGCGCTTTACTGACTATCATAAAAGCACCTCAAAATCTATTCCATGGTTTACGGTTGATTTATTTATCTCTGCTGGAACCGATTATTGCTTTTCTTGCCGGTGTGATAGGCATAATAATAAGTGGAATTATCTATCTGCTGATTGCCATATTCAAGCTTGTGACCAATAACAGAGAAATAAGGCAGGTACAGATTGATCTCGGCAGTCCCATCGAACAAGCTGCGAACGCTTACAATACAACTTCTTCGAACCCTAATTGGGTAATGCCTTTGCTATACTCTGTAGGCATCTTACTTGGAATTATTGTGCTGATTCTCTTTTTCCGCAAGATAATGGGAGGAAGACTAAACCGGATATTGCCAACAGGGGTCTCGGAAATCAGAGAACATTTAACAGATGAAGGAGATAAGACAGCCACCTTCAGAAGAAGACGTCCAAAGGATCCCAGAGCAGCCGTTCGTTATTATTATTGGAAAAGCCTGCTTTGGCTTCGCCACAAAAATGCGGAGCTGAAACCACAGGCTACAACCGAAGATATTAATCATGTATGGAATGATCTATTGGGGGAGAAAGATGTGGTAAAAAGTGATGCTCCAAAGCTTTTCATGAAGCTTTACCGAAGGGCACGGTATCAGATGTCTGAATCTATCTCTTATGAGGATGCGGAAAAAGCGAAGCAACTATATCGGGAGATAACGAAATAGAAGGACAGAGTTACGAATATCCCGGAAATGCAGTTGAAGTAAGAGTTCCAGCCTTAACTGCATTTCCGGGATTTTTTATACCTAAGTATTATGTTTATATTTATATGACAACTTTTACGATATCAAGAAACCAATCATACATATCTTTTTCTCCAATCGCATCCATCTTTTTTTTATCAATCATTACTTTTCCTTCTATCAGCTCAGCTATACTGAATAAGGGTTCATAATTCAAAGCTGTAAGACTGTTGAATTTATTCCATTCTTCAATGGTAAATTCGCCTTGCTCTACTGCTGTCTTTAAAGTCTGATATAGACTCTTCTGCATTAACTTCAAACCATTATTAAAATCGAGTATATCACAAATATGAGTATCAATCCTATTCCATAAATTCTCGAAGCTTTGCTGCCTTTTCGATAAGCTTTCTATACTCATATCCCCAGTATCCATAATCTCCTTAAGCAATTCATCGTAACGGTCCGGCTTCCATTCTAATGATCTGCTCATATGGATCAGCCATTTATCATGCGGCACATATTCTCTGTTGGCTATGAACAAGGAGGAGATCAGAGGCTTTATCGCATTATTCAGGCAATAATGCCCTTGTATTGCATCCTCTCGGTGGATCCATATATCACCTGCAAGCTTAAAGCTCCACCATGCATTGAACAGTAATCCTTCCGCCTGATCTTCTTCCGCATTCCTATCCAACTTATTATCAAATAACCTCTTTAGTTCTCCATTGTTATCATGAATAATCTTTGCATAGGATAAGTCCCATAAGGAGACGCTATCATATTCTCGTTGCAGTTCTTCCTCGTAATTCAATGTCTTGATATCAAACAGGTATCCATCCAACATTGTAATTCCAAGACTAATTGGGGTCTTTTTCTCCTGATAGCTTCTGTATGCAGTGTCATGCAGAAAGATCACTACATCTATTTCTGACAAATAATCAGCATAGCCTCTCGACATACCTCCATCCAGCATAATTCCTGCAATTTGATCAAACTCTTTCAGCTTATCCATATTCTTATTCAGGACATTCAAGAATTCATCTAAACAACTATTCTTCGTAATGCTAACCGTAGGTCTTTTCTTCATCATAATTACCTTCCTTTTTCATTATTTATTTGTGTGATAACAGAACAAAGAGAACAAAGTGTCAGCTGGCTGAAGATAGAGCATTTTTAATCCTATAGGACGAACTTTCCTATAAGATTAAAAAAAGCTGTGGAATTCTCCACAGCTCTATAAACTAGAATATTATATGTGGACAATGAGATGAAAATCATATTATGAGTATAGAAATAAAACTGTCAGAAACAGTTCTAATTTTCTATTTAATTATGATTTTTATCTTCACTTCCACGTGCTACTTATATTACCGATTTTGTAATATCAAGTGTACCGGATTACGTCACCTCACCATTTCATGTTATCACTTTTGTATCATAGCATCCTGAGGGTAATATTGTCAATCAGAGGTTGGGATCTGTTTGATCCTCGACTATTTTTGTTAATGTAAATACCTCTTCGATTTATAGATCATAGCAAAAATTAATATACCCGAAATTGCAAAAAAGAAAATATAGGACTGTATCAAAGGCACGAAATTATATGCTTTTCCGATCCAAACCGCATAAAAATCCTTATTAAAATAAGTGGATGGGAGTAGATTGGAAACCAGCTGTACACTCTTGGGCAATTTATCGACTGTAATTCCCATCATACCGCTCAAAATCATCATACCAAAATAAATTATCATCGTAATCATATAAGTTAGCCCGAATTTCTTTACGATATTCGCAATCGCATGTGCCAAAATAAACAACGCTGCTGCAAACGTATACAAGCAAACAAAGTAAAGTAGGACACCGGAGGGAGCAGGTGCTTCAAGCTTAATCACGTTAACACCTACAATAAAGTAAATCACAAAAGCAAAGGTCATATAAATGAATTCCGCAATCAGACGATTGATAATCGTATACTTTTCACTAAAACCAAACAGCTGCATTCTAAGGGGTATTTCTTTTTCAATATCCTGAGAACAGGTGCTGGAGTAACCCATCAGTATCGTTGCCAGCGGAATAACTGCTCCAATGCCAAGGAAGATCGAAGTAATAATTTCCCCCAAATAGGAATTGGCTGATATCTCACCCGAGACTGATTTCGTAATAATAATCGATAACAGAATCGGGAAGCCAACTCCGAAGATATGAACGAATGGATTACCCGCTACATTTCTTAACTCATATTGTATCATTCTGAATGAGACTTTATTTTTATTCATCACCGTTTCCTCCTGACATCGCTTGTTCTTTTGCATTAATGAAAATCATTTCAATGTCATTATTACTGCGTTTATAGTTCACATCGTTTTGTATTAATATGGCATTAATCTCCGCCTCAATCTCTTGTGTATCACAAGCCAGGGCAATTAAATGATTCGGTGATGCCAACTTGGTATACCTCTCTGTGAGCAGCTGGTTCTTCTGATTGTTATCTATTACGATAATGGCACGGCCGCAATATTTTCGGAACAGCTCATCCTTATCCCCAAAGGCAATGACCTTTCCCTGATCAAGAATCAGTAACTTATTTGTTAATTGCTCTAATTCTTCAAAGTAATGTGAAACGACACATAAGCCGGCCTCTTTATCCTGATACCAGGAAACTAATTTTTCAACCAGTTTTTGTCGTGTCTCAAAGTCTAAACCGGAGGTCACTTCATCGTAGAAGGTAAGCGGAGCATCCTGCATCATGACAAGAATAATGGTAAAGCGTTGCTTTTGCCCGCCGGAGAGAACTTTAAACTTTTTGTTTAAGCATTTCTCGAATTCAAAATATGCAATAAGCTCCTGAAGCTTTTTATTTCTCTTAATTTTGGTTTGGAGGATCGCCTCCATAACGTGTTTCACGGCCATACTGTTGGTATATTCATTGAATTGCATATGGACTGCCATATCAATCGGGGTAATGGTACTATCGATAGAACCCGTGTAGTTAACTATTCCTAACAGGCTTTTGATCAGTGTGCTCTTACCTGCTCCATTCGAGCCGATGACACCGATACGATCTCCCTTTTCAACCGTAATCGGGGTGGTAATGTAAAGTGCAGTCGTTTTACCGTACTGGACATTTAAGTTATTAATTCTCAGTAACATGTTAACCTCCATTATGGCGCTTTGCGCCATCATAAAAATATGCGGAAAGAAGCCGCCAAGCGGGTTCTTTCCGAGTGAAAGTGATTTTCTTTCACTCTTCTCCTCACTTTATACGGTTATCTTAGCAAATCGATATGAATCTCGTATGAAGATTCTGTGTAGATATTGAATGGATGTGATGAAGATGCAGCAAAATACCGGTACTTTTTATTGATCTAAGTCAGCTTATTTATCCTCCGGATCAAACGTAACTTTTGTAAGTACACCATCCACAACATTACAGATACTAATTTTTGCCCCTAAGATATTTGCATAATAAGCAACGATATATAGTCCCAATCCATGACCTTTTCCTGTTCCACTGACAAAGGGTTCAAAAATATTGGGCATTAGGTCTTCCTCTATATGAGCATCACTATTATGAATCTCTATTTGATTTGGTTTCGTTGAAACCGTAATCGTTGCTCCTTCTTTGCTATGAACAATTGCATTTGAGATGAGGTTATCAAGAATCTTCAGCAATAAATTTGAATCAGTCGTTACTTCACTGCCCTCCGAATAATGCGTAACCAAATGATAATTACCTTCCGCAAGCGTTATTTGATAACAGGATAATTGTCTGGCAACAAGAATATTAAGATTGACTGTCTCCAGTGTAATACTCTCTTCGCAGCGGCTTAAATATAAGATATCTTCTACAATCTTTCGCATGGAAAGAAGCTGCTTCTTCACTTCGGGTAAATATGCTTTCACATCCCGATATTTACCAATCTGATTGATCATTCCATCCACTAATAACAGTGCGGCAGCAATCGGTGTTTTTAATTGATGGGAGGAGGAGCGCAAAAATACCTCCTGTCTTTTGTTCTTCTCTTTTAACTCATTGTTTTTATTCTCCAGCGCTTTATAATTATGATCCAGTTCGGCATATAGCTCATTTAATATCTGAGTAAGTACAGCAATTTCATCTTCCCCTTTTGCCGGAAGTGCCGCATTCGCAATGACTCCGCTACGCTTTACCGCTTCCGTATGCTTTACCAATCTGATAATAGGATCAACGATTCCTTTTGAATATAGATAAGATACGACCAATGCAAATAAGAGTATGACAGCGAGAAGCATCGGAAGGGAGTGAATGACAATCGGAGTAATTTCATTCATCTGCGGCGTCATAGTCGGAAGATAGGAGATCACAATACGGTCATTGTTAAAAGTAAGTCCGACATAATTCGAATACCGGTTCTCACCATCCTTTACACCGGCTTCAATAATCATCGTATCATCGGACAGATAATGAATGGTCGTTGATTCACCCCAATAAAATTGTTCAGCGGCGGTATTCGCTTGTGTCTTAAATGCAAAAGGCAGCTCATCTAAAAAGGATGCCTGTTCCATAAAGGCAGCCTTCCATTCTTTCAATTTTTCCTTGAACTCTGCTGTAATTGCTTTTTTATCTATGCTCTGATCCGTATCCTTCAAAGCATTCATCTTTGCTTTTGTATAACTCTTGATATCCGAGAGAAGCAATTTCATATCATCCGTTGTCGGTGTGATTGTTGTTTGAAAATTCTTACCCGTGACAGTAAGGGAAGCTTCAGCAAAAGGAATATCGATTGTCATACAACTGGGATTCTTAATCTTCAGATTATCATAAGAACCGTCCTTGAGATAGCCCTTATGCTGTTCCACAATAGAGTAATAGTTTTCATTGGACATATAATCCACATAAAGGGACGGAAGCATAAAAACAAAATATCCAAGGACCAGAATAGTCAGGATACTTGTTACGATGGCGGTATAAAGAAAATTCTTATGAATGAGTTTCATTTAACGCTCCTTCTTTATCAAATTGATACCCGATTCCTATGACGGTCTTGATACAGGATACCGGCAATTTCTTCCTAAGGTTTTTAATATGTGCATCAATAATACGATCATTTCCTATGTAGTCTTCATTAAAGATACGAAGGATTAACTGCTCTCGATTAAATACACGGTTTGGCTCCTTATACAGAGTTTGCAGTACTAAGTATTCGCTTAAGGTAAGTGGTAAAGCGTTCCCATTATAATAGGCACAATAAGCTTCTTCTACAAAAGATAGGCCATAGGCAGCTTGCTGATTAAACAGGTTTTGTTTGGTACGACGCAAGATCGTCTCCATTCTTTTTAATAGGATAATCGGTGAAACCGGTTTGATGACATAATCATCTGCATAACGGTTGAAGGCATCCACCTGTGTCTTTTCATCTTCTAATGCAGTAAGCATAATCGTCGCTGTCTGCGGATAATGATCCTTGATATGACTTAATACTTCAAGGCCACCGGCACCGGGCACCATGATATCTAATATAGCAAGATCAAAAGTGTTTTTATTTAATAATGCAATGGCATCATCCCCATTTTCCGTCTCTGTCACAAGATAATGGGACATATTCATATATTCCTTTAAAACCTCCCGAATCGTTGGCTCATCTTCAAGGAATAGTACACGATATTGTTGAGTCTGCATTCAGTTAAGCTCCCCTCATTATTTACTTCTGTCAACAAATGCATTATAACATACCTGTTTGAATTTCAGATGAAGATTAGTTAGTTTATGGAAAGATTTTTTGACATATTGGTTGTATCAATTGTTAAATTATGGTAATATAATCTTATTCAGTTATAAGGAGTAACCCTATGGAAGATGACGTAAAAAGGAAGGCACTGGCAGTAGGAAAAATCGCTTTTGGTGCTGTCAGAATGGCAGGTGGAATAACAACTGGGTTTGGAGGAGGACTTATTGGATCAGTTTTACATGCACATGGACTTACAGGTGCCGCAAGTACCCTTGCACGTAAAAGCATCGTAGCAGGTATGGATATGCTGGAAGATGGAGTAGATGAATTAAAAAAAAGCAAATAAAATGGTATAGATTTTGCTTAGTTCAACTAGGCCATCTCAGATGAATATGTCACCACGCACACAAAAAAAGACTCCTCGGAAGTAAACTTCCGGGAGTCTTTTTGGCAAAATTATATTATTATTAGTAGGGAATAAATTTTAAGTTATTGAGAAGAACAATAATGCTTACTTTATCGTCTTTATCAAAATAATATCTGATTGCAACCTTATTTTTATATTTATAGGAATCAGTATAGGTATAAGTGTAATCGATATAAGTATCGGAAGCCTTCAGAGTTTTTGTAAGAAAATCAACTGATTGATCCATAAGGCATTTATATATTTTTTCATCCTTATCTACCTTAATCGCTTTTTTGTCCCCATAGGCTTTTGTTACACTCTTCATGGTTGAACCAAGTACGATACCTCTGCTGGTCTTGATACAACCCTTTTTACTCTTATCTGCATCTTTGTTATATGCATGGAAATTCAATGCCCAACCATTTTCTCCGGTATATCCTAATTCATCGATATCCTGAAGGAAATCATACTTACCTTCAAAATCATTGCCTGTAAAAACGAAATCCTTTTTACCTAATTTTTCTGCTGCGCTGGCAGTCGTATAGTTAAATAAACTGCTCACACATAAAATTACAAGTGTAAATAATGCAACATATCTTTTGTAAATTCTCATGGTGCGTCCTCCAAATTAAGTTAAGATAATTACCATAAATATCTAGTAGGTTAACACAGTTCTTAAATGTGGTCAATAAAGAATGCAAAAATTACATATTTTTATGCAAATTGTACAATCTCATGTTGACTAATGGAAACACCTAATAAATTGTCCTTCGTTAACCTCTCTTACCTGTGGCAATTCCTTTGAACATCTCTCTTCAGCGACAGGACAACGGCTTTTAAATGGGCATCCTTTGCTTTCCGGTGTCCAAAAAGAAACTTCCGATTCTTTATCTTTTAATACCGGTAATTCTACAACTCCTTCTCTTTCCGGATCCGGAGCAGCTGTAACCAAAAGTTTAGTATAAGGATGCGCAGGATTGACGATAACCTTATCAACATCACCCCATTCAACCATATGCCCGGCATACAAGACAATAATTCTATCAGCAAAGTATCGTGCAGTGGCTATATCATGCGTAATATAAATAAATGATTTACTATTTTCTTTTTTCAATTTATTCATAAGGTTTAGAATTCCCAGTCGAATTGATACGTCTAACATTGATGTTGGCTCATCCGCAAAAATAACTTCTGCACCTACTGACAATATTCTTGCTAAATATGCTCTTTGTCTTTGCCCACCGGACAGCTGATGAGGATTTTTGTTTCCCTGTTCTTCCGGCGGAACCAGCCCTACCAATGTCAAGTACTCATCCATCTTCTTCTTCATGGTTATTTTGTCTGAAGGATGGTACAATTTAAGCGGCCTCTCTAAATGATAATATATATTATGCAATGGATTGAGTGAGGAAAAAGGGTCTTGGAAAATCATCTGTACTTTTTGACGATAGCTTTTTAATTTCTGAGCCTTCAATTTATGAATGTCATCATTTTCAAAAGTCATAGTTCCCGATGTTGGTTTGTAAAATT
>JAEZLY010000092.1 GCA_023414985.1 Bacillota bacterium
CCTGCAGGAGTAAGCAATGAAATCATGGAAATGATGGATGATATCATTGACCAGGTTAATCAGGCGGAGATTTTTGCAGATCATATGCTTGGTAAGAAGCTAAAAATAAATCGCAAGAAGATGGAAGAGGTATACCATGTTCTCCTTTCGAATAACAGGGAAGAAGAGGTAAGCTCAGAAACTTTGTTAAAGTATTCCAAGGAGGATACCCAACAGGCCTTGGAGGAAATGAAGGATTCCTATGCCAAGATTCTGTCCTATGCGGGAATTTCTGGCGAGGATGCCGAGAGAATGATGACTGCAATGCAGGATTTCATTCATCTGAAGGACAAATCCTCCATCGACGATTCCGTACGGTTATTAAGGAGGCGCTTGGCAGATTATCATTATTCTATTTATCTTCCGGTATTCCTTCGCGCTTACAATGAGAAAAAGGCTCCAAGAATTATTGATATGTTTTTAAAATACGGCTTTGCGGACGAGAGACTTCTGACCAATGATCAGATGCTGTCTGTTTATTTTCTGAAGGATCAGGAAGAAAAGCTGGGAAACTGCAATACCTATGATATGAAGAGTTGGCTGACCTTGATTTATGAGGGCAAGAAAGAACCTTCCAAGAATGAGTTTGACATGGAGTATACGGAAATGCTTGCCGATATGAGAAGGCAGAATAAGCTGACAGAAAAAGAAGTCCTGGAATGGCAGTCAAATAATTTAAAGAAGTTGGAATACGAAATCCAGAATATGTTCAAGTATAATAACAGGACAACCAACGGACAGATTACAAGCTTCGTTCCGGTGCTTCATAAGGACCAGTGGGCGAACAGCATCGAGAGGCTCTATATCACCAACGCAAAGGTGAACGAGGTAATCAACAACATCTTAAAAATCGATTATTCTGTATTTGACCGAGAGGTTATCTACAGCAGTAAAGAGAAGAAGATTGTAAAAGAATATATCATCAAACGTGTATTTCCTGATATTATCCTTTTCCCGAATGTCGGTACGAACGGTATTATGTGGCAGGAGATTTCAGGTAAGAAGAGAGATACTCCCGGACGATTCTTTCTACCGATCTTTTCCGAGATTAATCTGGGGCTTCTTCTGACCAGGATTCTTGGCCGCTACCGCTGGGAGCTCTGCCGTACCATAGAAGGTATCGCCTGGAATGATATACAGAATAAATCGCTTACTTCCGAATACAGCGATTATCTGCAGTTTTATCGAAAAAACAAGGAGCTTTCGGAAGAAAAGAAGGAAAAGATCAAGCTTCAGATTCAAAAGGGAAAGAACAGCAGCCGTGAAATATTTGTTATTGATTATGAAATGTGGATCAATTATGAAACAATGGGCGCTGTAAAACTGAATAAACCGGTCCGGGAGATGATGGCAACCTATTGCCCCTTTGCAAAGGAGCTGAGGGAACAGCTTAAGATGCAGCCGCTTTTTGAAGAAGCGATGGCCAGATATTATCGGGAAAAGCAGAAGAAGGTTCGTGAGATTGAGGGAAGACACCGTATGCTTATGAAGGATAATATTGAAATCACGCAGGAGCTTAAGGATACCCTGGATTATTATAAGGAAATGTAAGGTTCTACAAAATCAGAGGGTACACAATTGGTGTAAGTGCTTTTCCAGTGTATATAATTGTGTATACAATTATATACACTGGACTATATAAAACAAATATTTATTAATAATTTATAAATTATCAGATATCATATTGACAGACCGGTAGCTCGGACGTATAATAAGGTTACACAAAAGAGAGATAGAAAAGAGGAGCATCTTCAACCATGGATGCAATATCAAGCTATCAGGAGGTGATACCATTGTACACGGTGAAAAGGGCTTACCGGGAAGGCTGACGGAACGAGTAGATGACAGCTTTCTTATACGGAAAGCATATTAAAATATATGGTATTCGATAAGTTGCCTTGAGTGAAAAACTTAGGGCAACTTTTTTGTCATTCATTAAATAGAAAAAACTGTATGTTTATTTTGTTTCTTCCAGCGCTTTATACTTGTCTAATCTTGGGACAAATGGTAGTATTAATGTAGGTGTACAAAGGAGGTTGTAACATGGGAAGCTACGATAACATTGTAAAGATTGAAGAGATGAGAAAACGCATGGAAGAAGGCAATAACCAAGCGGCCTTAATAATTCTCGATACAATGGATACCAGAAAAATCAAAAACATGTCAGACCTTAGCCTGATTGCGGAGGTCTATGCGCAAAGCGAAAGATATGAAGAAGCGGAAAAGCTGTTTCTTAAAATATACGAGAAGACAAAGTCCAGGAAATCCCTGTACCAGTTAATTGATCTTTCCATTAAAAATAGTAACGTAGAGGATGCGCAGCAGTATTTAAATGAATATCAGAAAGTGGCTCCGAAGGATTTCTATAAATACATATTCCAGTATAAGATAGATAAGTTGAAATGTGAACCTTACGAGGTGCTGATCCGTACCCTTCTGACGCTGAAGCAGACAGAATATATGGAAAAATGGGCCTATGAGTTGGCTAAGACTTATTATAAAGCAGGGATGGAGAAGGAATGTGTCAGAGAATGCTCGGATATTATCCTGTGGTTTGGAGAAGGTGTATATGTTGAAAAAGCCAAGATACTCCGTTCCTACTTCTCGGGTGAGACTGACAAGGAGAAGATCATGGAGGAGCTGAAGCGCCGTGCCATGGAGGATACCGTCAGAACGACGGCAGTCGTGGAAAGCATTCCTGATATTACCGTACAGGAAGAGCAAGCGGATTATGAAGATGATTTAAAGAAAGATATTCAAACGATCATGACAGAAGGCTGGAGCGAGGAAGAGGAGGCTTATGAAGAAGAAACTGACGAGGTGAGTTCCGGCCGGAATGATTCCATAGAGAGGATTATGACAGAAGAATACGATATGACATCTGAAGCAGAAGACAGTGTGCAGTACTTGTCTGAGGCGGCGGCTTCCGAGGAAGAGGCAACAATATCTGTTGAAGCGGATAGTGCCCCCGAGTTTGGTGCAGCAGAAGCCATAGAGGGAATGGCATCAGAAGAAGATGCAGCTGATACTGAGGCAGTAACCGAAGTGGATCCGAATGACGGCGATCTGCCGGAAGAGACAAGATCGGAAAGAGAGATTGCGGAGCAGGAGGTAGAACATGCGCTTTACAATCTGCTGGATGAGATGGAGCTGGATGAGGATGACAGGAAGCTGGGAATGATAGCCGAACAATACGACTTCCTTCCTGAGGAGCTGTTTGGTAATTTCCTGCATGTGAAGGCAGTAAAAAAGCAGCTTGTAAAAAGCCTTGAGGGAATCTTGGATGAACATACCAGGACGGTGCAGATCATTCTTACCGGGAATACCGGTTCAGGGAAGACTGCGCTGGCAAAGGATATTACGATGTTCCTTTATAAAACAGGGAAATTAAAGTCCTCAAAAATCGCTAAGATTAAAGCGGAAAAGCTGAATGGTCTGGATCTTATGTCAAGAATGGAGACATTAAGAGACTGCTGTCTGGTGGTTGAAAATGCCAGTGACTTAAATCGTCAGACAATCGAAAGTATCTTGGAATTATGCAACACCTTAAAGGGGAATATCGCGGTAATATTTGAAGAAAATAAAAAGAACATGAACAAGCTGTTCAGAGAATGCCCGAGACTTATGGACTTATTTAAAAATAGAATCCATCTTCCGCAATATACACAGGAGGACTTGATGGGTTTTGCTGTTGCCTGCTTAAGGCAAGAAGAGTATCAGCTGAACCCCAAGGCTGCAGTGATACTGCAGCATAAAATCGCACAGATTATGAAACAATCAGAAGCTCATACGCATCTGGAACAGATCTCAACACTGATGCAGGGTGCTATGAATGCAGCAGATATCAGGACGGGAAAAACTCTGTCAATACTGGCTTCTCAGGGTAAACTGAAAGATGTGGATATACTTACGATACTTCCGGAGGATTTTACGGTTAGACCTTAAATTGGATGGTAATATCGTTGGGTAGCTTCTGTCCGCGTTTTGATTTCACGTTGGTTGTAACATGCAGAAGATAGGACTCATTCTTTGCATAAGGAGCCAGTGGCTCAATTTCGATACAGTTATTCACGGAATCATAGCGGATGTTGGTAGGAAGCGGTGCCTGGTTCATAGATGTCACATAAAGGTTGCGATTATTAACAGTAGTAGGATTTAACGGAGCGGTGAATTTGATTTTCCAGACAAAATTACCGGTTTTAAACTTAAGACTTTGTTTGACACGGTTATTTACTCCGCCCTCTACGGATTCAATTGTAATAAAATTGTTGTTGGCCATAAGTGATCCTCTCCATCTATTTACATAGTAAAAAAGTATCATATATCGATAAATCCCTATTTATCAAATATATTATAGCATAAAATATCTAAACTTCAACTGTGTAGCGGTAGAAACAAGGAATTACGTATATATTTTTGTAAAGTTTCGTACGAAATAGGATAAAATGCGTATATTCCCATTGAAATATGGGGAATTACGTGCATATAAAATTTTTTGCGGCTAAAAATAGATAATAGAAATATAGTACGGAAGTTAAATAATTTTATACATTTGTATAGTGGATTTATCTATAATATCGGAGAAAAGTGTCGAAAGCTGAAGCCTTGTCGGCCTGGTATTTTTTAAAAAATAATTTACAAAACACCACTTTGTGGTATAATCAAATTGGCAATTAAAAACTTAACAAAATCTTAACTTGTTTTATATGCAATTTGAACAAACTTAAGTTCGATTAAATTGAGGTGTGCGATGGAGCAGTATATTATTAAAGGCGGAAGACCGCTTGTTGGAGAAGTAACGATCAGTGGTTATAAGAATGCAGCGCTTGGGATCATCGCTGGAGCAATTATGACCGATGAGACTGTTAAGATAGAAAATGTACCGGACATTAGGGATATTGACGTTCTATTACAGGCAATTGAGGATATTGGTGCTAAGGTAGAGCGCATCAGCCGAAATACAATAAAAATCACCGGAAGTAAAATTCATACGGTGGATGTGGACTTTGACTATGTCAGAAAGATTCGTGCCTCTTATTATTTGGTGGGTGCGTTGCTTGGAAAATATAAAAGCGGCAAGGTAGCACTTCCGGGAGGCTGTAATATAGGAAGCAGACCGATTGACCAGCATATCAAGGGCTTTGAAGCACTTGGTGCTGAGGTAAAGATTGAACATGGTTTAATCTGTGCGGAGGCCGAGGAATTAAAGGGGGCACATGTTTACTTTGACTGCTCCAGTGTCGGTGCAACCATCAATGTAATGCTGGCAGCCTGCCTGGCGGATGGTATGACTATTCTTGAAAACTCCTCCAAGGAGCCTCATGTCGTAGATGTGGCAAACTTCCTGAACAGTATGGGAGCGAATATCAAAGGTGCCGGTACGGATGTAATCCGTATCAAGGGTGTTCCGAAGCTGCACGGCAGTGAATATTCCATCATACCGGATCAGATCGAAGCAGGAACCTTTATGTTTGCTGCTGCCGCCACAAAAGGTGACATTCTGATCAAAAATGTAATTCCGAAGCATTTGGAAGCCTTTACTGCTAAGCTGATCGAAATCGGCGCAACAGTCGAAGAGTTTGATGATATGGTTCATGTAATGGCAAATAAACGTCTTGGGAATTCTCATGTCAAGACATTAGTATACCCTGGTTTCCTGACAGACATGCAGCCGCAGATGACGACGCTGCTGGCGATCTCCAAGGGAACAAGCATCGTAACCGAGAGCATTTTTGAAAACCGTTTTAAATATGTTGACGAGTTGACACGAATGGGAGCCAGTATTAAGGTAGAAGGAAATACAGCAATTATTGAGGGAGTAGAGAAATTTACCGGAGCTAGTGTCTGTGCACCGGATCTTCGTGGCGGTGTTGCTTTGGTTATGGCCGGTCTGATGGCAGACGGTTATACCATCGTAGAGAATATCGAATTTATCGAGCGAGGTTATGAGAAATTCGAGAGTAAGATGCAGCAGCTGGGTGCGGCTATGGTAAAGGTAGATTCCACGGATATGAAGGCAATCAAGAAATTTAAGCTGAAGGTAAGCTGATAATATAACAGAGTAAAAGGCTATGGAACACTTCCATAGCCTTCTTTTTTTGTTATGTATCAACACAAAATAATCAATCTGAACTGCTTACACAAAAGCTTTTATATATAAATCCCTGTTCTTGGATAAATCTATAAACTGACTGCTTATCTTAATAACAGGTCTGGATAAATCCAACTTATTGATCAGTACGATTTCACCGATCATATCGTTATTCAGTTTTACTGAATTACTAATATAAGTCTGAGCTATTCCTTCCAAAAATATCATAATATATTTGGGATCATATTTGGTGAGCCCCTCGCTTTCAAAAATAGATAACACTTCAAAAGGGCACATGGGACCTCGGTAAACCCTGGCACAGGTCATGGCATCATAAACATCCGCTATCGCTACAAGCTTTGCAAAAGGGTCTATCTGTTCACTGCGGAAACCATAAGGATATCCCGAACCGTCGCATCGTTCATGATGCATCAATGCGGCATGCTTGATCCGCAGGTCGACAGGCTGATTCTTTAATAGATTGTAGCCCCTTATGGTATGGGTCTTGATCGTATTGAATTCTTCTGTTGTTAATTTTGCAGGCTTTAGCATAATCTGTGGAGGAATTGCGAGCTTTCCGATATCATGGAGAAGTCCGCATAAGGTAATCACTTCAAGATCCTCCGGATTAAAATGAAGCCATCTGCCAATAATATTACAGAACAATGAAACATTCAGACTGTGCATATAGGTGCTATCATCATATTCTCTCATACAATGAAGCATATGAAAGAGATCTGTATTGGAATCACAATGGGAAAGGATTCGCTCGGTGTCCGACAGAAGCTTGTCAATGTCCGGTACCTTTTGGTGATGAGCAATCCCGTCCAGGGAATTCTTCAAATCGCCTACCGTATTCTGGTAAGCCTGATGGAAGCGCTGGAAGGATTCACTCTTTTTGATTCTTTCGATGTAGGTTTCCTTCTGCCGGAATGAATCAGAGGAAAGCGCTGCCGGGATACTGAAGACCGTGAGCTCCATTATGGAGTGAAATTCCAGGCGGGCGATACTTCGATCGGTCAAAGTGGTATCTTTTGACATGATCAGACTTCCATCCTTTGTATAGACATCCGCAGCAACTACCATCCCGGGAATAGCTTGTGACAGTAATATTTTTATCTTATCCATGATATTTGACTATCTGTAGATGCAGATAAACTCCTTCCGATTATGCATAAAATTACGCTATTTTTAGACAATACTTCCAGATATAAGTATAGATATTTTAATTAAAAAAGTCAATTATATTCCTATTTTGTCAAAAATATTGCTTGACGAAGTTAAACATTCGTTATATCCTAATGATACAAAGCAATCATAATTTCATAATTTGATATTTCTCTTATTCAGAGTGACGGAGAGTAAAGGCTCTATGAAGTCACGGCAACCCCTGCAAAGGAAGGTGCCAACCTGAGCGAGCAATCGAACAATAAGAGGATTTGATGAAACTAAGTATCAAGTCCGCATATTGCGGACTTATTTTTTTTCTTTGAAATTATTTATGAATACCGCTTAGCGGTAGAATGGAGGCAATTATGCAAAAAAGATTATTTACATCTGAATCTGTAACAGAGGGCCATCCGGATAAAATCTGCGATCAGATTTCCGATGCCGTATTGGATGCTTTACTGGTGCAGGATCCTATGAGCCGCGTAGCATGTGAAACCGCGATTACGACAGGTTTGGTACTGGTTATGGGCGAGATTACAACCGAAGGATATGTGGATATACAGAAAATAGCCAGGGATACCATTCGCGAAATAGGATATGACCATTCCGAGTATGGCTTTGATGCCAATACCTGCGGGGTGATTGTTGCGTTAGACGAGCAATCGAAGGATATTGCCATGGGTGTCGATACTGCTCTGGAAGTAAAGGAACACAGCACAGAGGATGAGGAGCTTTCCAAAATCGGTGCTGGTGACCAGGGTATGATGTTTGGTTATGCCACCAATGAGACCGAGGAATATATGCCCTATCCGATCTCCCTTGCACACAAATTAACAAAACAGCTTACCAAGATCAGGAAGGACGGTACCCTGAAGTATCTTCGTCCTGACGGCAAATCGCAGGTAACAGTTGAATATGACAATAACGGTAAACCGATTCATCTGAATGCGGTAGTATTATCCACACAGCACGATGATAATATCAGCATTGATCAGCTCCGTAAGGACGTGAAAAAATATGTATTGGATCCGGTGCTTCCGCAGGAACTCGTGGATGATAAAACAAAGTTCTTTATTAACCCTACAGGACGCTTTGTCATCGGAGGACCGAACGGAGACAGCGGTCTGACCGGCAGGAAGATCATCGTGGATACCTACGGCGGATATGCAAGACACGGCGGCGGTGCATTCTCCGGTAAGGATTGTACAAAGGTAGATCGATCAGCTTCCTATGCTGCCCGTTATGTGGCTAAGAACATCGTGGCTGCCGGACTGGCAGACCGTTGTGAGATTCAGGTATCCTATGCGATCGGTGTTGCAGAACCTACCTCAATCATGCTGGAAACCTTCGGGACAGGAAAGCTTTCCGATGAAGAGATGGTATCAATCATCCGTAAGCATTTTGACCTGCGTCCCGCAGGCATTATTAAGATGCTGGATTTAAGAAAGCCGATTTACAAGCAGACAGCGGCGTATGGTCATTTTGGAAGACTTGATCTGGATCTGCCCTGGGAGCGAACAGATAAGGCGGAGGCATTAAAGCAGTATCTCGCTTAAGATATTTGTGTTGAAGCAGTATAGACGAATGAAGACCTTTGCAAAAAGGATGATAATGAAAAGAAGAAGGGGCCAGCTTCCCGCACATACATGCGGTTGAAGCTGACCCTTTCTCTTTCTCTGCTTGTTATTAGGAAAGCTCCCTTCTAATCTCCAAGAGCATTTCATGGTAGTAAAATCCATTTGGTTCCCTTATAATAGAAGGGTAACGATCGATAGGATTCCGGTAAGGGGGAGAAGCATTGGAGAAGTTTTTAAAATACTGGTTTTCCGGTTTTGAAGAGGCAATCGGAAAAATGGAAGAAAAAGATAGAAGCACAATATTTCGTGAGTGTGGAAGAGCCTGCTCGTCATCCTATTCCAGACAGCGCTATTTGGAGGCACGGATGGCTTCCGGGAATGACCGGGAGCTGATGGAAAAGCTGAAGGAATATTTTCCGGAAATGGAGATAACGGTGTTGGAGGAGGGGCATGTCTATCGGATTATTTACCGGTTCTGTGCCTGTGATCTTGTGAAGAACAAGTTGGTCAGTTCACCGCAGCTTTGCGAATGCTCAAGGTACAGCCTGTTATATAATTGGGAGGCGATTTCCGGTGAAAGTACTGTGAAGGCGGAGCTTGAAAGGTCCATCCTGGGAGGTGCGCCTTATTGTGAGTTTATTGTTTCAATATCCTGAATTATTTACAATTGAGGCTTTTTTTCTGTGCAAATATTGAAATAAATGGTATACTTAAGAAGGTAGTTTTAATATTAAGGATAGGGTGAGAATAATTGAAATTAAAGAATAGGCTTCTTACAGCATTTTTTATATTGATTGCACTCCCGATCCTGCTTCTGGCAGCAGCAGCGGGCACAATCGTAAGCCTGCAGCTGAATAACCTCCAGGAATCCTTTGACGTGGAAGCGGATACTACGAAGATGTTAACGAATCCGGTTCAGCTTCTTAATCGTCTGTCCAGGGCAACCTACAATGAGATTAAGCTGACGGCACTGCGGAATCCCAGAAAACTGGAGGATCTGGAGTATATCAGTCATTTAAATGAGGAGCTTCATAATAAGTACTCTTTTATTGTCGTACGTAAGGGAGACGACTTCATCTTTACCGGAAATCAGGAACAATTTGAGGATGTGAAAAGCAGTCTTCTGAGATACGGTGCAAGTAATACCATCGTTGACGGCGGCCTGTATGTCGGTGGTAAGATACCGTTTCTGATCAAAGCACAGGACTTTCTGTTTTCAGACGGGGCGGAAGGCACAGTTTTTGTAATCACGGATATGGATACCCTTTTCCCGCAGATGAAAGCAGTAATGACGCAAAGCGTGACAGCTTTTCTTGCAATTTTGATCTTCACAGCGGTGATCCTTATGTTCTGGATTTATCAAAGTATTCTGAGACCTCTTAACATCCTAAGAGCCGGTATGAATCGGATTAAGGAAGGCGACCTGGAGTATTCGCTGGATACCGTTGCTGGTGATGAGATAGGGCAGCTCTGCGAGGATTTTGAGGACATGCGGGTCCGCTTGAAGGAGCTGATCGACAGCCGCTTAAGGTATGAAGAGGATATTAAGGAGCTGATCAGCAACATTTCCCATGATTTAAAGACTCCCTTGACAGCTATTCAAGGCTATGCGGAAGGACTGAAGGATGGTGTGGCAGATACACCGGATAAACAATCCAAGTATCTACAGACTATCTTAAGCAAGGCCAACGATATGTCCAAGCTGGTGGATGAACTTTCCTTCTATGCTAAAATTGACAGCAATACCATTCCCTATACCTTTAAGGATATCAATATCCGGGAGTACTTTGATGATTGTGTGGAAGAAATCAGCTTAGATCTTGAGATGAAAAAGATCGAGGTACAGTATCACAATGAAATCAGTGAAGATACCAAGGTCGTTGCGGATGCGGAGCAGTTGAAGCGAGTCATAAATAATATCGTAGGTAATTCTGTTAAATATATGGATAAACGGCATGGGATCCTTCAAATCAGGCTCTCGGATATCGGACCCTATGTGCAGGTGGAAATCGAGGATAACGGCATCGGGATTCCTAAGGCCGATATTCCGTTTATCTTTGATCGATTCTTCCGAGCAGACGCCTCCAGAAATTCCAAAAAGGGAGGAAGCGGCTTAGGGCTTGCAATCTCGAAAAAGATTATCGAGGACCATGCAGGAAAGATCTGGGCTGAAAGTGGTTTCGGAGTAGGTACGACCATAATTTTTACATTAAAAAAGAGCGAAAATAATTCTGAAAAGGCCAGAATTAACCGGAAGAACCCTGTAATCAATTCAAACGAATTCAGGAACTCGTCAATGGAATAAACCAGGAGACTTCCCGCCTATAATTTATATGAAAATTCCCGCGGAGGAAAGGAGTTATGGAATGAGCAGGCTATTAATAGTGGAGGATGAAGTCGCAATTGCAGAACTGGAAAAGGATTATCTTGAATTAAGCGGCTTTGAAGTGGAAGTGGAGACGGATGGAACCAACGGTGCCAGAAGAGCGCTGGCTGAGGACTATGACCTGATTATATTGGATCTGATGCTTCCGGGAATGGATGGCTTCGAGATTTGCAGACGGGTGAGGGAAGGAAAGAATACGCCGATTATCATGGTTTCTGCTAAAAAGGATGATATCGATAAAATTCGGGGACTTGGTCTGGGAGCGGATGATTACATGACAAAGCCTTTCAGCCCGAGCGAGCTGGTGGCACGGGTAAAAGCACATCTGTCAAGATATGAAAGACTGATTGGCTCAGGGAATAAAGAGAATGAAACCGTAGAAATCAGGGGACTGAAAATAGATAAGACAGCCAGAAGAGTATTCTTGAATGGGGAGGAGAAGATCTTTACCACGAAGGAATTTGATTTGTTATCCTTTTTGGCACAGAATCCGAACCGTGTATTTACCAAGGATGAACTCTTCCGTGAGATCTGGGATATGGAATCGGTGGGAGATATTGCAACGGTAACGGTTCATATTAAGAAAATCCGTGAGAAGATTGAATATAATACATCAAAGCCCCAATATATCGAAACCATATGGGGCGTTGGATATCGTTTCAAGGTGTGATAGGAGATTACGATGAACGAGACATATAATCAAAGAGCACTGGCTTTTAAGGCATTATCAGATCCGAACCGCTTATGGATCATTGAGCAGCTGAGGAGTGGAGAAATGTGTGCCTGCAAGATTCTGGAGCAATTAAAGATATCGCAGCCGACGCTGTCCCATCACATGAGAATTCTATGTGAAGCGGGCCTTGTGAATTGTACGAGGGAAGGGAAATGGATGCATTATACCTTGAATTTGGACAAATTCGCGGAGCTAAAGCTGCTACTGGAGCAGGTACTGACCGAGGAAAAACCACATGGTTGACAAATAATTAACAGAGTGCTAACATGAACTTAGCCAATTCAAAAGGAATCTGATGGAAAGGCATAGGAAGATTGAAGCATTCGTCCTGACGGCAGGAAGTTCCGTGCCGGAAGGCAAGAACATAATGATGATTTCATCTACCCTATGTCTGACGACATAGGGTTGTTTTATTGTATGGAAAGAAGGGAAGGGAGACTATCTATGGAAACACGGGTTGCATTAATCGGTATTATTGTAGAGGATGTGGAGGCGGTGGAACGTCTTAACGGACTGCTGCATGAATATGGACAATATATCATCGGCAGAATGGGGCTACCCTATCGTGAGAAAAATATCAACATCATCAGTGTAGTAGTCAATGCAGAGGCAGATGTAATCAGTACTCTGGCAGGTAAGCTGGGGATGATTAAGGGTGTAAATGTCAAGACAATCTTCTCAAAAAAATAAGACTTCTATATTGGATAATATCGAATAAGAAGCATAAATCGGGAGGTCATTTAAATGAAAAGAATTCAATTGGGAATGTTATTCATGTTCTGTGTTATCATCTTTGCTGCTTGCGGGAATAAGACGGAAGGGAACGGAGGCAATGAACCTTCAGCAGTAACGGCTACCCCTGCTCCGTCACAGGTACCCGCAGCTGAGCCTGCAACACCAACGCCTGCGACTGCAGCTGAAACAGCAGATAAGGTAAATATAAGGATTGCTGCGCTGAAAGGACCTACCGCCATCGGTCTGGTGAAACAGATGGAGGATGCGGCAGCAGGAACAACTGCTAATCAGTACAGCTATACGATCGCAGGAACCGCAGATGAGATTACGACCGGCCTCATTAAGGGGGACTTTGACATTGCGGCTGTTCCCTGTAATATGGCTTCCGTTCTTTATAATAAGACGGAAGGGAAGATTAAGCTGGCAGGAATCAATACGCTTGGCGTTCTTTATATAATCGAGACGGGAGACAGCATAAAATCAGTTGCGGATTTAAAGGGAAAGACCATCTACTCCACCGGTCTCGGGACGACACCCCAATATACTCTGAATTATATTCTGAAGGCCAACGGCCTCGACCCGGAGAAGGATGTCACGGTGGAATACAAGACTGAGCCGACGGAAGTAGCAGCACTGCTGAGTAAAGCGGACAATGCAGTTGCGATGCTGCCCCAGCCTTATGTAACCTCTGTCATGATGAATAACGACAAGGTACGGATAGCACTGGATGTAGCAAAGGAATGGGAAGCGGTCAGCACAGACGAAAGCTCGGTTGTGACCGGAGTTGTAGTGGTGAGAAGTGATTTTCTGGAGAAGAATAAGGAAGCCTTTGATGCATTTATGACAGAGTATCAGGCATCCACTATCTATGTAAATGACAATATTGACGCTGCAGCAGCACTCGTAGAGAAATTCGATATCTTTAAGGCGCCCGTCGCGAAAAAGGCCATTCCTTACTGTAACATAACAATGCTGCAGGGAGAAGATATGAAAACCAAGGTAAACGGTTATTTATCCGCACTATATATTCAGAATCCCAGAGCAATCGGAGGCAAGCTACCGGCAGAGGATTTTTATTATATCCCTTAAAGAGTAATGGTATTATACAGATAAGAAGGATAAAACGCTGAGATCAGAGCGGGAAGGAGCAAAGGGATGGAGAGGATGAAGACGGACAATTCAATACTCAAACAATATGGGCGGAAGCTGTTCGCAATATGCTTCTGGCTGATTGGCTGGGAGCTGCTCAGCTTACGGCTAGATAATGAAATTGTCCTTGCTTCCCCCTTTGCTGTACTTGTAACCTTATTAGAATTGATCCGCCAGGCAGAATTCTGGCAGACAATTCTATTCTCTTCGTTGCGGATTATTTATGGCTTTACTTTAGCAATGGCAGGCGGTACGATACTGGCAGTTGTGTCGTTCCGCTTCCGACTGATGGAAGAACTGGTATCTCCGGTCATGAAGATCATAAAAGCGATGCCGGTTGCCTCTTTCATTATCCTGGCCTTATTCTGGATTGATGTAAAGAACCTGTCCGTCCTTGCGTCCTTCATGATGGTTGTTCCGATGTTTTATTCCAATGTACTTCAGGGAATCAATGAAACAGATCGTAAGCTGCTTCAGATGGCTAAGGTTTATCGGCTGGGGGCCATGAAAAAGCTGATTGCAATCTATATTCCATCGGTGGCACCTTATTTTCTCACAGCGGTATCCGTGGGCATGGGCTTTGGCTGGAAATCGGGTATCGCAGCAGAGGTGATCGGAATCCCTACCGGTTCCATCGGAAGGATGCTGTATGAAGCAAAGCTTTATGTCATGACGAAGGAGCTGCTGGCTTGGACTGTGGTGATCATTCTGATCAGTGTCTTATTTGAAAAATCTGTCCTGGTTCTTTTGAAGCTGTTCCAAAGAGAAAGGAGGAGCTGATGGATATCAGGTTTACGCAGGTATCAAAGAGTTTTCGAGAGAAACCTCTTTTTGAAAATCTAAATATTTCCCTTCCTGAGGGAAGGCTAAGCTGCCTGATGGGCCCTTCCGGCATCGGAAAGACGACAATCATTAATTGCATTATGGGTTTGACAGAGCCGGACTCCGGTGAGATTACCGGAACAGAAGGAAAGCGGATCGCAGCTGTATTTCAGGAGGACCGTCTGATCGAGCATTGGGATGCTGTGAAAAATGTGAAACTGGTATGCGATAAGGCGGTTACTGAGCAGCAGATCCTTGCGGAGCTGGAGGAAGTGGGTCTTAAGGATATCACGCATAAGCCGGTAAGGGACTACAGCGGCGGGATGAGACGAAGGGTCGCCATCGTTCGGGCCATGCTTGCGCAGAGTGATCTGGTCCTATTGGACGAACCCTTTCAGGGACTGGATGATGCACGGAAGGAACAGGTCATGGACTATGTGAAACGAAAGGCCCGGGGTAAGACAGTCATCCTGGTTACCCATGACAGGGAGGAAGCAGAGCGGCTGGAGGCAGACCTGATTTTTCTGGATTCGTACGATAGGGTGATTGGTGAACTTTAGGTTGTTTTTTTAGGTGAATTCGGCTATAATACAGTATTAATTACAGACTGTTATGAAAAGAAAGAGGTATCCTCCATGCACATTACGATCACCGGTAATCTTGGCAGTGGAAAATCCACCGTAGCCAAGCTGTTAAATGAAAAGTACAACTTTGAGATATATTCTACGGGTAAGGTTCAAAGAGAGCTTGCCAGACAAATGAATATGACGACACTGGAGCTGAATCAGCTCATGTGCTCTGATAAGAAATATGACAAGATGATTGATGATGAAACAGCAAGAATTTCCAGAGAAAATAAGGACAAGGACATTATCTTTGACTCCAGACTGGCCTGGAATTTTGTGGAGCAATCCTTCAAGGTGTTTGTATCGGTAAGCCTGGAGGTGGCAGCAGAACGCGTTATGAATGATACGCGTGGGGCAGAGGAGAAATATACTTCCCTTGCGGAAGCAAAGAAGCTGCTTGCGGAACGTGCCGCTACGGAATGCGTGCGCTATAAGGATATCTATAACTTGAATTATATGGATTTCAATAATTATAACCTGGTGATTGACAGTACCTATAACACACCGGACAAAATTGCAGAAATCATCCTTAAGGAAGCAAATGCATACGAACAGAAGACTTCCGAGAGTACTAAGATGTTGGTTTCCCCTAAAAGAGTATTAAAGCCAAGTATGATAACGGAAGAGGACTATAAGACGCTCGCGTCCTTGATCAAGGAGTATGAGAAGCTTACAGATGTTATCCCTGTCACGTTGAAGGTTGTAAAAGCAGAAGAGGATTACGCAGTTGTAGAGGGGATAGAACATGCCAAAGCGGCTTTTTTGGCGCAGACTTCTTATGTGCCGATTGAAGTGGTTCAGTAAATAATTCCTTGGTATAATCTTTCATTAGATGATAATTTTAGATATTTTTTTACAAGTTTTCCCCGAGGATATTAATATTAGATTGACAGACAATAAATACAAGAGAATTCATCTTAGGATGGATTCTTTTTTCATTTATTGAAAAATCCTTAAGAAAGGTGGTGATTTGCTTGAGGGCTTCGGGAGGAAAACTTACTGAATGGAAGAAACCCATTCTTATCCTTGTAATTACCTTTGCTGTTTATCTGTGTTTTCGATATTTACTTATGCTTATTCTTCCTTTTATCTTTGCTTATTTTCTGGCCTGGATTATCCGCCCTGTAACAGAAGCAATGTACCGCCGTTTTAGGATTCCGAAGCTTGTCGGGGGAACGGCAGCATTACTGCTGTTGGTTGCGGTCTTTGGAACCAGCTTTTGTATGCTGATTAATATTCTGATCAGACAGACCATCGAATTGGTTAAAAACCTGCCAGTCTATATTAACCTGATCTCCATCAGGCTGGATGCCATCTGTGCCTGGTGTGACAGGGTATTCGAAATGGACTGCGGTACGATGCGGGCATTCGTAGACGACAATATGATACAGAGTGTCAATAAATTGAGTGCCAATCTCGTGCCGAAGCTGACCCAGCACACGGTACAAATCACAATCTGGTTCATGGGTTTCCTTGGTATCCTGTTAATCATTCTGGTAGCGACTGTACTGATTGTCAAGGATCTGTCCGAGCTTCACGAGAAATTTGCTGAGGTTTCTTTATATAAGGATGTTCACAGAGTTACACAGAGGTTATCGGAGGTAGGCATTGCATACCTTCGTACGCAGGGAATAATCATGATTATTGTCGGAGGAGTCTGTATCCTTGGACTCTCTTTGCTTCATAACAGTTATGCATTTCTGATCGGTGTCGGAGTTGCATTTATGGATGCTCTGCCTGTCTTAGGTAGCTTTCTGGTATTGGTCCCCTGGGCTGTCATTATGCTTGTGAACGGTAATATCTATGAGGCGGCTGTTCTGTTCACGATCTTTCTGATCTGCCAGATTATCCGGGAGATACTAGAACCAAAGCTGATCGGCAGCAAGATCGGAGTAAAACCCCTGTTCACCTTAATTGCAATGTATATCGGTGTTAAGCTTTTTTCTGTGGCAGGCTTCATCCTTGGCCCGGTCGGATTAATCGTCATTCAGACCATTTATCAGGTGGTCGGTGATAATACCCTACAGAGTGAGACAAAAGAGTCACCTATGGAGAGCCCGAATAATGAGGAGTAAAGGTTGCATCTCAAAGGTCAGATTATTATAATGGAAGAGTATAATATAGTAATATATAGAGGATAGCCTTCCTTGAAACACCTGGCAGGCTGGCCGAGTCTACGAGGAGGCTTAGGGTTTTATGCAGGACTATTCAAGGGAAGTAATTCAAAACTATATGGTGCGTAAGAACAGGCGGCAGAAGACTGCGTTCCTCCATCGTACCAAGGAGGTACTGGAGGAACAGGGCTATCAGGTTAAGGTGGAAAACAGCGGCAAAGCATTCAACCGAAATATTGTAGTGGGCGATATCGATCAGGCACAGGTTATCTATACGGCTCATTATGATACCTGTCCTGTTCTGCCTCTGCCTAATTTTATTACGCCGAAGAACTGGTTGTTTTTTATCCTGTATCAGTTGTTTTTGGTGGTTGTGATTCTTGGTGTGGGTTCTCTTGTCGGAGGACTGCTGGCTTTCCTCACCCATAGCTATGGGTTGGGGGCAATTGCAACCTTAATGATTACCCTGCTGTGCTGTTACCAGATAATCGCAGGAATACCGAATCGGAAGACCTATAATGATAATACCTCGGGTGTGATCACCTTGCTGGAGATAGCAATGGAGCTCCCGAAGGAGCTGCGTAATAAGGCGGCTTTCGTATTCTTCGATAACGAGGAGCTTGGATTGATTGGATCTTCTATGTTCAGAAAGCTTCACCAGAAAGCAATCGGTGAGCTTCCAATCATTAATTTCGACTGCGTCTCAGATGGAGATTATCTTATGCTGATAGCGAATAAGCAGATGAGAAAGGATGAATTAAAGTATCAGAGCTTGAAGGAAAGCTTTCCATCGATAACTGAAAAGCATGTGATTCATACCTCTGCCGCAATGACAATCTATCCTTCGGACCAGATGAGCTTTCAGAAATCCGTCGGTGTGGCAGCAGTACATAGAGCACCAATCCTTGGTTATTATCTTGGAAGAATTCATACACCCTTTGATACCAGATTCGATGAGGTTAACATCCGAATATTAGCGGAGACTATGATTACCTATACCCGGAAGCTTTAAATACGCTTGACAAAGAGGGTTTTCTGGCATAAAATAAGGTCAATGTTCTATGATGTGGAACAAACGAGAATTGGCGTGGAAGAGGAATAGTAGATTACCCTCCTATCACAGAGAGAGAAGCAACGGTGAAAGCTTCTTATCAGGAAGAGATCGAACCGGCCTCGGAGCCTTGTATGAAAGGAACAACTCAGCTCCCCGAAATACAACGTAGTACCGGCGTTAACGGTGATAAAGAGAGCTGCCTTTGGC
>JAEZLY010000137.1 GCA_023414985.1 Bacillota bacterium
GAATTAAAGGATCGGGAGCTGGATGCCTCCCGTGTTATGTTCAAACCGCCCACAATTCCGCAGGAGATTGCAGATTATAAAGAGGATATTAATGTCGAGGAACTGCTGAGTGATTTGACATTGGCAAGGCTTCATGAAATCTTTAAATCCATTGTGAAAAAGCAGGTGGATAAGATTGACCCGATCCGTAGTAAATTCGGAAAGATCGAAAAGGAAGAGATCAACCTGGCGTCGAAGCTCCTGCAGATACAGGAATACGGCCTATTACATAAGAAATTTTCCTTCCGCAGCTTATTGGAAGCACAGCATACGAGAATGGAGGTCATCGTTACCTTTCTGGGTGTTCTGGAGCTGATTAAGATCGGAAGAATCAATATAGAGCAGGAATGTTTATTTGATGATATCATCATTACTTATCTTGCAACTGATATCATACAAATGGAGGAGGTAAGCTTTTAATGGAGCTAAAAATGATCGAAGCACAGATTGAAGCAATCTTATTTACGATGGGAGAAGCTGTGGAGGTGGAACGCATCGCAGGTGCCTTAGACCATGACGTGGAAACAATCAGAAGAATCATACGCAGTATGATGGATCGTTATGAAAATGAAGATCGAGGCGTACATATCATTGAACTGGATGGTGCTTTCCAGATGTGTACAAAGCCGGATATGTATGAAACCATTATTAGGATAACCCATATCCCCAAGAAGCATATTCTGACGGATGTACTGCTGGAGACCCTCTCCATCATCGCCTACAAGCAGCCGATTACCAAGCTGCAGATTGAGGCAATTCGCGGAGTGAAATCAGATCATGCGGTAAATAAGCTGGTGGAATATAATCTGGTCTGTGAGATGGGAAGAATGGATGCCCCCGGGCGTCCGATCTTATTCGGAACAACCGAGGAGTTCCTGCGCAGCTTCGGACTGCAGTCCTTAGAATCTCTGCCGGTGATGAATCCCGAGAAGATTGAGGATTTCAAGATCGAAGCAGAGGAAGAGATGCAGTTGAAGTTAGATATATAAACAGTGAAGCTTCCTCCGGAAGAGATGCAGTTGAAACTAGATATCTAGACAATGAAGCTTCCTCCGGAAGAGATGCAGTTGAAACTAGATATCTAGACAATGCTTCCATTCAATTCTATAAGGAGATAGTCAACTGATATGGATGCTTTCTACTATGAATGGAGCACTATAGAAGAAGATTACTAAACTCATTTATGAAAAAATTACTAAAGAAACTGATCATAATTGTAATAGTCATTGCAGCCATCTTTCTTTCTCTATATCTGTTTGCAAGATATGGATGGCGATTGTCCGGTTTTTCTGCTTGCAGTAATACAGTCATGTGTACGGAAGCCACCATTGAGAATGGTGAAGTCCATATCAAGGGAGGAACTGCTGACAGTATCTCCTCTTATGTGGGGTACATCTATAAAGTGGAGGACGGAACTCTGTATATCGGTGCAAAATTCAATCTCTTATTAGGCTTCGGAGAACGTGACGGCGGGTTTGATATCAGGTTTCAGCCGAAGGAAGAATTTCACCAAATCTATTTCAAGGGCAGTAACGGAGTGTATGAAAAGCCTGTATGGACACAGTAATAACTTTTATATTTTATTTGTAATATCAGTTTAATATTATTATTTTGGCTCTGCATTTATCATTGGAGCGGGATTTCTTGAATCCCGCTCCTTTTTTATGCGTCTTGGTAACAAAGAGGGGTTTACAGATAAGTTTAGTCATCTCATCGACATGGGTTCAATAAAAAATGGTAGAAACAGCAATTTTTGTTATACAATAGCAATAATTGACATGGTAAGTATTGACTTTCATTCAAATCAATTCTATGATGGTTACATCGGCCAAACGGTAGATTAGTGTAATAGAATACAAGGCAATTCTAAACAAAATACAAGCCAATTCTATCATATTAATTTTTATATACATAACCACAGGAGGGGTATATGAATAATTTTGTTACAATACATAAAAGGTTTTCTTTAGTAGTAAGGCCTTTCATTGCAATATTTCTTGCATTCTTTCTACTGACAACACTATCCGGCTGTTATCTGCTTCCGGAGGAAGAGGAGACAATGGCACCACCGCTTGTACTGAAGGATCCGATTGTGAAAAAAATTATTACGGAAAAGGTCAGAAGCGGAAGCATAGAAAACAAGGTCGTTTTCTGGGGGACATTTTTATCTCCCAATCAGAAAAATCTTTTCTTTACTGACACAGGTACATTGAAGTCAGTTAATGTTGCATATGGTGATACAGTAAAAGCTGGTGATGTACTGGCCAAGATGGAAAGTGAAGAGCTTGATCTGCAGCTAGCCCAGATGGAGATAAGCCTTCAGAAAGCAATCCTGTATTATGACAGTCTGAAAACGAAAGCTGAGATGGATGGAAGCGATGCTTCTTATGAAGTAGAGAATGCCAAACTGAACATTGATTCGATTGAGCTAAACATTATCAATATCAAGGATAAGCTGTCGAAGGTTTCTGTAATCGCGCCTTCTGATGGTATTGTCACCTATGTCAATCCATTGAAGCCGGGTGCAATGATTATGGTGAGGGTTAACTTTATCACAATTTGCGATATGCAGAATCTCACCCTTGTTGTGAAAGAAAATCAGGTCAATAAACCTTTACCTGCAGGAAAAGAGGTTACAGTAAATTATAATGGCAAAAACTATCAAGGGAAGGTGCTTAAGACCCCTGAAGATAATTTAAATGAAACAAATGCAAATTTCAAAAGTGCCTATACAATTCAGGTGGAAGGATTGGATGAAAGCCAAATAAAATTGAATGATACAGCTTATCTTGAGTATGTGGTTGCAAAGGCAGATCATGTGCTTTTGATCGATAAATCAAATATCAGGGAGGATAATGGAAAAAAACTTGTTAACGTATACAAGGATGGTATCGTAGAGGAACGTGAGATCGAAACAGGTCTTGAATCTGATAATGGTGTTGACATCGAAGTAACAAAAGGTCTTACTGACACGGATGAGGTAATAGTGCCATAAGGGAGGTGTACAAAGTGATTTTTATTGTCTTCAGGAAAATGCTTCAAAATAAATGGCTTTCTGTATGCCTCCTCTTAGGCTTTGTACTTGCTGTGGCAACTGCCAGTAGTATTCCCATGTTTACACAAGGTGCCTCCTTCAATGAATATACGAAATCTCTTCGAAACAGTCAGGAGGAAACAGAAATTTATCCCGGTAATGTGCTTGTTGGCAGAGCCTTATCTTTAAAATCCGATTCTGATTATTCCAAAGTATATCAGGAAGTAGACAATCGGGTCACGAAGCATTTGATCGACCGCATAGGGCTTCCCGTTCAGGCCTCCGTCAAATATTTAAAATCCACACCGGAGGATTCTTCCCTGTTTCGGACCAGTAAAATATCAACCTATACATCATTGGCTTCTTTAAGCAATCTGGAGGAGCATGTCAATGTAATCAAAGGACGCATGAACAAACCCGGAATGAACGGAGATACCATAGAAGCTGTCATTACATCGGCTGACTTACTTGACCACAGGTTGGCACTGAATAAGACCTATGACGTCAAGTGTGGTCGGGTAGTAGTCAATAATGAAGCGGACTACAAGATATCGTTGAAGGTTGTCATTGTAGGTGTTGTCGAACCAAAAAGTAAGGAGGATCTCTATTGGTTTTTTAATTTTATCGGGAATAACTCCTATCCCGTTTTATACATAGACACGGAGACGTTCAAACAGAACTTATATGCAGAAGAACCAATTGTCAACGTCAATGCCCAATGGTACACAGCCCTTGATTATTCCAAGATAACGATCGACAGCATTGATACGATCGAGGGGCTTTCGAAAGAATGGAATGAAGCTGTCGAAAAGAAGGAAATTTCAAACTTTGATATGCCTATCGTTAAAACCTATGTAAAGTATACAGAGAGTGAAAAGCTGATCAATAATATTATGTGGCTTTTCAGTATACTCGTATTCGTAATTATTATATTCTATATTCTTATGATATCTAAGCTGATCATTGATTATGATAAGAATGAGATTGTTAATTACCAGCAGAGGGGGCAGTAAGCTGCATATTCTAAAGGGTTATCTGCTACAGAGCCTGTTAATTGGTATTATAGCACTCGGTATTGGGCCTTTTATTGGCATATTTATATGCCAGATTATCGGTTCCTCCAATTCATTCCTTGAATTCACTAATCGTAAGGCGATACCAATCGTATTAAGCTACAGGATCTATTGGTACAGTATCCTGGTTATTATCATCATTACAGCCGTTATACTCATCACTGCTGCGATTTTTTCCGGTACTTCACTGATCAAGCATAAGCAGGGAAAGGGAAGAAATAAGACTGTTATCACCTATTTCAGAATTCTTTTATCCTTAAGCCTGGTGATTTTATCGATTTACTGGCTATTTTCCTATAAATTGGTTGCGAAAAGAGCAGGAGGTTTTTTACCGAATGCAGACGGACTACCGATTGATCCGATGCTTTTTCTGAATGCATCCCTATTGATTATCGGCGCCGGCCTATTTCTGACCAATATTTTCCCTTTTATCGTAAAGCTTGTATTTATGGCAGGAAAGAGATTCTGGCCCACCTCCATCTATAC
>JAEZLY010000238.1 GCA_023414985.1 Bacillota bacterium
TAATTAAAAATCTTATCTTTTTGTGCTCTTTACGGATAGGTTTCCGTCCGATTCTTCAAAGAAACCGGGTTGTCATATCACTATTTTCAAGCTATACTTGTTATCAGGTTCTTAGTTGACAACAATATAATAGAGACAGTGAAGATATGGAGGTGATTTCGGTATGACAAAGGATTTTATCGTTATGGAGCATGTCTCGTTCTCCTATGGACAACAGAAGGTTCTGAATGATGTGAATCTGTCGCTGGAGCAGGGGAGCTCCTACGCTCTGATTGGCAAATCAGGCTCCGGGAAGAGTACGATCCTGAATCTGATCGCAGGCTTTTCAAAGCCGGAGAATGGAACAGTGATGATAAACGGCTCGGTCCTTCAAAAACCTCGAAAGGAAACTGCCTTTCTGTTTCAGGAGCTGGGGCTTCTTCCCTGGCAGACCGTACAGGATGCCCTGGCCATGCCTCTGCGAATCAAAGGGCGGAAAAAGGGTAGCGAAGAGGAAATACCGGAGCTGTTGAAGCAGCTGCATCTGGAAGAGCATAAGGACAAATATCCGCAGGAATTAAGCGGCGGTGAACGCCAAAGGGTTGCGCTCGCCAGGACATTAATCGGAGAACCGGATCTTTTACTGATGGATGAACCGAGCTCTGCACTGGATGCGATGATCAAGGAGGAGCTTCAAGGTCTGATCCTTAGTGAGCACAGGAAAAGAAGTGCTACGATGCTATTGGTTACGCATGACATTGAAGAGGCTTTGCTTCTCGGGCAGACAATCCTGCTGCTGAAGGAAGATGGAACTGTGGTAGGATCGGAGAACCCCTATTATTCAATGGATAATGTCAGAGAACAGCTTGGATTTTATGAGGAATGTATTAAATACAGAAGGCTATTAAAGCTATGAAAAATAAGATGCCTTATCTTGGCATATAGATTGGAAGAGAAGGATTATGAAGAAAATCAGCAATATGGCATACAGCCTGCTCATAGGATTTATCAGCTTTCTGGTTCTGTGGGAGTTCTTATATCTTTTGCTTAATACCCATACAGTACCCTCGCCGGTTGATACGATGCTTTATATGCAAAAGGATGCGGGTAAGCTGCTGCTGCACTGCGTTGCAAGTATTATTCGAGTTGTATCAGCGATAGGGATCTCAGTTATTCTGGGGGTTCCTGCAGGAATTCTGCTGGGGGTCAATAAAACCATTAAAAAAATGCTTTCACCTCTGCTTTATTTTATTTATCCAATTCCTAAGGTTGCATTCCTGCCTGTCTTTATGCTTTTATTCGGCCTGGGGAATACATCGAAGATTCTTCTGGTCATTTGTATTATCATATTTCAGATCATCTTATCCGTGCGGGACGGAGTAGAGCAGATACCATCACTGTATTTCAAGGTTATGGATAGCTTCTGTGTAAGTACAGGGCAAAGGTACCGATACCTGATCCTGCCGGCAATCCTGCCGCAGATCTTCTCCGGACTGAGGGTCTGTACCGGGATATCACTTGCCTCCTTATTTTTTGCAGAGAATTATGCTACGAGATATGGAATAGGATATTATATTCTGAGTGCCTGGACGAAGATGAATTATGCAGAGATGTTCGGTGGGATCCTTTCCATGGGCTTTGTCGGAATTCTGATGTTTGGGCTGCTAGATAGGCTGGAGGATTTATGTACTCCTTGGGTAAGACGAAAATAGAAAAGAGGATTCAGTATTTTAAGCAGATAGCATATCGCGGTTCCCATCATCATTCCGGTTTTGATAAAAAACGATGATAGGAACCGCGATTTGTTTATCTGTGTGGATAAAACATAAGTCTGTTACTTGATGTAGGAGAAATCAGTCAACTCCTCATAGGTAAAGCTTTTACTGATCTGGCCCTTATCCTTGGTCCAGGCAATGATATCATCAAACTGGTCCTGACTGATGGTTCCGGCATGCTGGAAGCTGCCGGTCATTCCTGAGAGATAACTGCCGATCGCTTCCGGGAACTGGTACTTGGTCAGGATATCACTGTATTCCTGCACCTCTGTACTGTTCATATAATCAACCGCTTTGTTATAAGCCTGATAAAAAGCCTTGATCTCTTCGGGATGGGTAGTCAGCATTTCTTCTGTAAATTGGAGCGTACCACCTTTGATGCCGGCCTCCTTGGAGCTTCCGAGCAGATGGGCTCCCTGCTTCACCAGCATACCTGCCTGAGGCTCTGTAAATACAACACCATCAATCTGATTGGACAGTAATGCCTCAGACCTTCCTGAGAAGGAGGGTATCTCTACGATCTCATAATCGAATCCGTATTCCTTCGCAAATTGGTCCATGATATATTCCAGAATGAAATTTGGCACGAGAGAAATCTTTTTCCCTTTCAATTCTTCCATCTTAGTAATTCCGGAGTCCGGAGAGGACAATATCTTGAAATCCTCACTGATATCCGAGGTGATTTTCATCGGAAGACCTTTATCTGCAAAGGTTGCACAGGTCATGACATCACCGATGACTCCGTCCAGTTCTTTGGCCTGTACCGCAACATTACGATCGTTAGGGGAGGAAAATGCCTGGATAGTTACATTCACACCGGTCTCCTCAAAAAAGCCTTTTTCTTTTGCGATAATGATGGGAATGGCTGATTCTGCAGGTAATATGCCGATCGTAACTTCCTCTCCGGAAGGGGCAGGTTGCTCCGTCTGGCTGCTGATTGGGGTAGGGGTGGGTGCTGTTGTGGGTTCTGCCGTATTATCTTCTGATTTTTTAGAACAGGCTGTCAGTAGCAAGACACCTGTGATTAATAAGAACATTGCGTAATATTTTTTCATGTGATGATCTCCTTGAAGTAAATAGGTTTATTGAGTAATACTGTTCCTTTGTCGTATATAGAGTATACTTAATTGCCGATGATATTACGGAAAGTTTGCAGCTCCATAAAATAGGGTACTGCGTTCCGATATAATAAGAGCGGGTCGATACTTCGGTCATTCCTTCCGGGATTGCTGGTGAAAGCAAGCTTAAAGCCCTTGCTTCGAAGCAATGCTACATTGCGGTCATTAAAAAGGCCGAAGGGATAGGCAAAGACATCCTTTGCTTTAATCAAAGGATACCCATTGCAGGCATCCAGATCCGCGGAGAAGGCCTGATCATCGGTCAGCATCATAATACTGGCTGTTTCTTCTTTTCTTGTATGAAACCGATCCGTATGGTTTGCATATTCATATACGTCTGTCATCGCATTCAGAGTTTCCTCCGAAAGGCATACCGATCTTTCCGGAAGAAACGGCTCTTCCTCTTTGTTCAGCCAGCCGGTAACAACAAAAGCAGTGGCTCTAAACTGATATTTTTTCAGAATAGGATATGCATACCTTGCGATGGATTGATAGCAGTCATCGAAGGTCAATAATACTGACTTTTCAGGCAAAGGGCTATCCTTATAATAGAAATCAATTACCTGGGAAAGGGTTAAGGTATGGTATTTGTTCTCATATAGATACGCCATTTGTTCCTGGAAATTCTCCAAAGTAACAAAGAGCACAGAAGGCAGATTATCCTCATACTCCTGGCGTACTTTGATAGGAGAAGGGTGTTCGGGATTCAGCATGGATTGCTCCCGGATTTCGTGGTACATTAAGGTTGTAAATGACATCATTATTCTCCAATCCGGTTCTGGTAAGTTTTGCTATGGAACCAGTTATATAGTATATCACAGTATATTCGAATAGGATAGGGAAAAAAGAAGATTATAAATTATAATGGTTTTAATTGGTTCTAAACTCTTGACGAAAAGACAGCGCATGGGTTTATAATATAGTTATAGAATGATAGGATCATTGTCAAGGGTTCATAAACAGTCATTTGTAAAATAGAAAGGAAAACACTATGAGAAAAGTGAAATGGGGTATCCTGGGTACTGCTGATATCGCGAAGAATTATACAATCCCGGCTCTGCAAAAAGCAGAAAGCTGTACCTTATATGCGGTAGCAGGCAGAAGTAAAGAGAAAGCGGAGAATTTTAAGAAACAATTTGGTTTTGAGAAAGCTTATGACAGCTATGATCAGCTGCTGGAGGACAGTGAGGTAGAGGCAATTTACATACCATTACCGAATCATCTTCATAAAGAGTGGGTGCTGAAGGCTGCGGCTAAGAAAAAGCATATCTTATGTGAAAAACCTCTGGCAGCTTCGGAAGCAGATGTGAAGGAAATGGTACAAGCCTGTGAGCAAGCAGGAGTATACTTTATGGAGGCATTTGCATACCTTCACAGCCCTGCTGTAAAGTCGGTGAAGGCTGCACTTGATTCCGGAATCATCGGAAAGCCCTCCTTTATAGAAACTACCTTTCTGACACCTCGCCCGTCGGAGGATAACATCAGAATGAGAAGAGATACTCTGGGAGGTGCAATCTATGATCTGGGCTGCTATAATATCAGTCTGATTTTGACGATGCTGGAGGAAGAACCGAGTGAGGTAAAGGCGCTGGCAAAGTTTACAGACAATCATATTGACGAATTTACGGCTGCATATCTCGAATTTCCCAGTGGTTGCAGAGCTTCTGTGATTAGCGGTATGTGCTCGGCACAACGATCGGATCGTTACTTTATCCATGGCAGTGAAGGGACGATTGAGGCTCCGATTCCCTTTAATGCTGATGGAACCGTGAGCTATTCTGTTCATAAGAATGGCAGCAAACAGGAGTTTACAGTGGAGGTACCGAATAATTATCTATTGGAAGCGGAGCAGCTGGCGAACTGTATCCTAAATGGGGATAAACCGTATGTAAGTCATGCGTTTTCCTTAAAGAATGCACGCACCATAGATCGGGTCTTAAAAAGTATCGGTTATTAAAGTCTGTTTCAAAATACTGAAAACTTACTAGGGTCGGGATACCTGTTATCCCGACCCTATCGTTATCTGTATTATGAGACAGTCGATAAACACTACTCTGAAAGCTCATCCTATAGGATAGACGATTACTCTGTCTACTGCTCATAAGGCTTGATCGTCTGGATCGTGCCGTCCTCATTGTACTTCAGCTCGGTATATTTTACACAGCGTTTGTGGTTTACTCCGCCTGAGAGGGAGCTGTCATGATAGAACAGATACCATTTATCTTTGAACTGAACGATAGAATGGTGGGTAGTCCAACCAATGACGGGTTCCAAGATACGTCCACGGTAAGTGAAGGGACCTTTCGGATCCTTACTGGTCGCATAGACCAGATAATGAGTACTGCCGGTGGAATAGGATAAATAGTAATAGCCGTTATATTTATGCATCCAGGGACCTTCAAAATATCTTCTTGCTTCGTCTCCCGCAGTAATCGGGCTTCCGTGTTCATCCAGGATTTGGATCGCCTGCGGCTTGTCCTTAAAGGTCAGCATATCATCGGTTAATTCAGCGAACATCGGTCCTAAGGCCGGTTCCTCCACTGCAGGACCTTCTGCATCAGCTTGATAATTCCCGGTTTGCCATTTTTCTAACTGGCCGCCCCATAATCCTCCGAAATACAGATAGGCTTTTCCGTCCTCATCCATAAATACAGCAGGGTCTACGCTGAAGCTACCCGGAATATAATTCTGTTCGGCTTTGAAAGGACCGGCAGGCGACTTACCAGTCGCTACTCCGATACGGAAGTTACCATCCTTATCTCTTGCAGGGAAATACAGATAATAGGTGCCGTTCTTGAAAGCGGCATCGGGGGCCCACATCTGCTGACTTACCCAGGGGACATCTCTCATATGAAGTGCCTCTCCGTGATCAACACAGGGAGAAGTGATATCATCCATGGATAGGATATGATAGTCTTCCATCTTATATTGGTCTCCATTGTCATTATCAGGCCCGTTGTGATCGAGATCATGGGAAGGATAGATATAGATTTTGTCTTCGAATACATGTGCTGATGGATCAGCAGTATAGATATGTGTTACTAAGGGTTGATTTTGATTGGTATGCTTTTCCATAATATTCTCCATTTATTATATTGATATAATACTATTATATTTCCTTTGCCAATCATTTTCTTCGCAAATGTTGACATGTTATTCTTAATTATAGCCAAATTTTATAATCTGAGCTATGCAATTGTAAATAAATTGAAAATATTTGATCCTGATCTATAAGAAAACTGAATATTTTGAGAAATAAAACATAGGATAGATTTTTGAAAACAGAACGATTATAATTGAGCTGTTCATGAGAAAAATTCTTTAAAACTTGATATGGCGCATTATACAGCGCAGAAATGAGGGAAAGATGAAATTTTGCTGGAGTACACTTAATGTTAAGGACCTGAATGAATCAATTAAGTTCTACGAGGAAATCGTAGGGCTGAAGGTAGTCAGAAGATTTCCCGCTGGTCCGGGAATGGAGATTGCTTTTTTGGGCGAGGGAGAAACCAAGATTGAATTGATATTCAATAATAAGATAGAGATCAATGTCGGACCTGATATATCCTGGGGGTTCGAGGTTGATTCTGTAGACGAGATGATGTCATTTGTGCAGGAGAAAGGGATTCAAATTGAGAGTGGTCCTTTTCAGCCCAGTCCCCATTCAAAATACTTCTTTGTATTGGATCCGAACGGAATGAGGATTCAATTTTTTCAAGGTTTATAAAGTGGATATTACCGGAACATAGTGTAATCTAGTACAATTACGAACTGAAAAAAGCACCTTCTTACAGGCTTCAGATTATGTCAATAAGCTATCCAGTATGGGGAGTTTTGTTATCCGGCAGAATAATATAGTAAATTTCGATTATAAATTAATAAAAATTATTTGATGTATAATTTATTGTCTTTCTTAGTAGAGGAGATCCGGTTTGAGAATGCCTTATCGACGGGACTAAAAATCGAGGCGAATGCCAACAAGTATACCTTTGTCTGGAAGAAGCAGTATGAAGAATGAAGATAAAATGATACAGTAGGCGGAAAAACTCCTAGCTGAGATTAACCTGGCTGAAATTAAGGACTTTCCTTAAGTGGAGAAACTGTCGTAAAAGATATGGAAACCAGGATTTGGGATCTTCCAGGACAGATCTGATGTAACAACACTAAGTTTATTCTACTTTGTCTGGGGTCGTTAATAAACTTTATTCTATGATCCAGAAAGAACGGCTTGATCACTATTTACATGGGTGAAAGAGGCTATATAAAAACCGGAAATTAGACAACCATATTCATAAAACGAAAGTATAAATATACAAATGGGTAAAAATAGTGCTTGCAAAAGTAAAAATTTTATATTTATGTACTAGATAAATAATTATATAATAAAAAACGAATGAGGTAATTTTATGAAAATGACAAAATTTATGGCAACTTTTTTAGCTATTGTGCTCATGCTACTGTTGATGACAGCATGTGGTAAGAATGAGAAGGATACCGCTATATCAGATGAAGCACTCAAGATATGCGGCAGTTGGGCATATAATCATGATAAAGAGACAGCAATAGCAGTATTTAATGAAGATGGTACCGCACAGTATGAAGGTAAAGACTATTCCTTTGATTGTAATAGTCAGTTTATTAAACTAAAAAACTCAGATGGTGAGACAATACAGCTTCGCTATACACTTGATGATGAGGGAATGTACCTTTATAGCAATAATACATATACCTTTTCTGGTGAGGGTGAGCCTTCTGGTCTAGTAGGTGAATGGTCATACACCGAAAAACACTGGTCTTACTCCTTTACTGAGGAAGGAACCTTCATGGAGGACGGCATTTTTACCGGTTACTATACGGTGGATGACAAGAATTCGACTTTTAAGCTCGTTTACAATGATCAGTTTGAAGATACAGTGTGTTATTTTCAATTAGAAGGGAATAAGCTGAACATTGAATATCCGTGGCGTATGGTTAAAATGGCCGACAAAAAATAAGTATGGAAATGTGATTTTGACTAGACTGACATACGGCAAAAAGCCGGATGCTTCAAAGAAACACCGGGTCATATCACATTAACATAAATAAAAAAATCATATTTTGAGGAGGAGAATTATGAAAAAAGTTATTGCATTACTGCTCGCTCTGGGGATGATTGTATCTCTCGTAGCATGCGGAAAAAAAGCTGCAACTGAAACACCTGCAACAAATGATGCACCTGCTGCAACTGAAGCACCTGCTGCTGCTGCAACCGAAGCACCTGCTGCTGAGGCAAGTAAGCCTGTTGACCTTACAATGTGGTGTATCGCTGTAGAGAGCGATTCAAACCGTCATGCTTATGAAGCTGGTATCGCTGATTTCCAGGCAGCTCATCCGGAAATC
Organism: Bacillota bacterium; assembly: GCA_023414985.1. Lineage (GTDB taxonomy): Bacteria > Bacillota > Clostridia > Lachnospirales > Lachnospiraceae > Mobilitalea. Next base: position 8,252 of record JAEZLY010000238.1, read on the forward strand.
AACCTTACTTGGGAAGCTACTCAAAACCAGGAATATAAGACAAAGATTAAGGCAGCTGTTGCTGCAAACGAATTACCTGATATCTTCTACACATGGGGATGTGCTTTCCTTGGTGATTTCGTTAGTGCTGGTCGTGTTTATGATGCAAGTGCAACTTATGCTAAGTATGCTGCTGAATTACCTGAAGTTTCTATGGGTAACTTGAAGTATGACGGCAAGTATTATGCTGCACCGATCACTATGAACATCGTTGCTATGTTTGCTAATATGGATCTTCTCAAGCAAGCAGGCTTTGATAAGGTTCCTGCTACATATGACGAACTGATTGCTGTCTGTGACGCTCTTATTGCAAAGGGAATTACTCCTTTTGGCTGCTCAGGAAAAGAGACCTGGTGTGTAACCGAGTATCTTGAGTCCATGATTGAGAAGACTGCTGGTGCTCCCGCAATGAATGATATTTTTACCGGCAAAGCTACCTGGGGTAACCC
>JAEZLY010000306.1 GCA_023414985.1 Bacillota bacterium
GTGATATCTCCCCGGAGCAAACCATCATGATAACAGACGACAGCTTCAATTTTATAATTACTGAGCTTCTTGAGCGATTGATATAGCGCTTCTTCATCTAACGTAGTGAAATCCGGGCATCGGGATATTGTTCCGTCATTAATCTGAAGAATATCTCCGGCTATGAGCAGATGATGCTTTTCTAAATAATAACACATATGTCCGGGAGTATGACCCGGAGTATGAATACAGGTAATCCCTCCGCAGTAAGGAAGAACCTCCCCATCCTCAACCGTTTGGTCTACCGTTGCCTTGAACAAATGGTAGCTTCTTTTTAAACTCTCGATCATTGTAACCAATTGCTCCCGCATTTCTCCTGTTGATAATCCGATTCTTTCCTCCATTTGTTTTACTCTGATCGGAGGCAGCTCGGCTTCGATATAGGGTTTTTCCTCTTGATGTGCGAAGACTGCTATTTTCTCATCATTTTCCTGAACAAGCTGAGCCAGACTTCCGATATGATCCATATCGGAATGAGTAATTAATATTTTATTGAGTCTTTCAATCGGAGCACCTGCCCTTTCAGCTGCTTCACGGATGGCATCCCCCATATCCGGTAAGCCTGCATCGAACAGAACAACATCCTGATCATCCCAAATCATCAGCAGATGAAGCACCCCCGGCCCTTTTGACAGCATGCAGTTTAGCCCCAGCATTTCTATTGTATCAGTGATTCTCATACTCTTACCCTCCTGAATTGATTTTGAGGTTTTAATACGTAATACCTCTATATGTTAATTAACACAGTAAACCATAAATTACCAGTCTTGAAAAATTATCGTTTCTGTGGTATAGTAAACCCAGTAAGATAAGAAAATTTTCAAGAAGCAGCCTATGAATCAGGCTGCTTCTATCTTTATACTCTCTGTTTTTTTCTGATCAGTCTGATAAAGGTTAATGCAGCTCCAACCAAAGAGATACAACCGGCTGTAATATATACCGTCTTCATACCGTAAATGAACGCATCGTTTCTGCCTGCTACATAGTCAGTGACTCGATAACCGATTTTAGAACTCATCATGCTGTATAGCAAAGTGGTAGCCAAAGCAATACCGCATACCATTCCGAGATTTCTGATCAAAGCATTGATACTGCCTGCAATTCCAAGCTTGTCCCTGGATACGGTCGACATAATCAATGAATTGTTCGGTGACTGGAAGATACCCATACCGATGGACATAATACCGATAAAAAGAACCATACTAAGCAAAGTGGAATCCATCTGTAAGGTAGACATCATAATCAGGCCCAGGCTGGTAAAAACCAGACCAAAGAAAGTGAGCAGTTCAGATCCGATTTTATCCGACAGATGACCACTAACCGGTGCCACCACAGATAAGATCAAAGGATATATCATAAGGATCATTCCTGTATATTGAGGTGTGAAGCTCATTACATCCTGAAGATAAAAGGGAAGGATGATATTGTTGCAGAACATCGCAACAAATGAGATAAAACCGCAGAAGATACTCAGGGAAAACAATGTATTCCTGAATATTTCCAACTGGATCATAGGATTTTCCCTTTTTCGTTCGACGATTAGAAATGCTGTGAAGGAAACCACTGCCGTGATGAAGCCTGCTAAGATGAGCGGGTCTGTAAAACCACGATTCAAGCCTTCATTGAGGGCAGCGAAAAGCGGAACAATGGTAAGGAGAAATAACACAGCACCCAGACCGTCGAATCTTCCCTGGGATTTTCCTTGGCTCTTCGGTAAAAGTTTATAACAGAAGAACAAGGTTATCACACCGATTGGAATATTAATTAAAAAGATATATTCCCAACTTGCTGCACCTACGATCAGGCCGCCGAGTCCGGGTCCCACCAGGGAACCAAGCGCAACCGCTGTTCCGTTCAAACCAAGTGCTTTTCCTCTTTCATTCGGAGGAAAGGCTTCTGCAATAATACCCTGATTATTTGCCATCGTACCTGCTGCTCCGATTGCCTGAATAATTCTTGCAATGATCAGCAGTAAAAAGGAATGTGTCAACCCGCAAAGCAGGGAACCGAGTGTAAAGATGCCCAGTCCTAATGTAAACATTCTGGTCTTTCCCAGGATATCTCCCAATCTTCCGAAAATCAAAACGGTCCCGGCAATTGCGATCAAATAACTGGTCGCCACCAATTGGATATTTGCAGTTGTAACATTGAGGGCTCTGGCCATCCTGGGCAATGCTACATTTACGATGCTGCCGTCCAAGGTTGACATAAAAGTTGCCAAGATTACGATCACTAAGATCGTCCATTTCTTATTGTTGCTTGTACTTTCCATTCGTATTTTTCTCCTCGTCATTTTCGCTGCAAGCTGTCTCTTTCAATCTCTGTATATTACTAAAAATCTTCCTAAGGGAAGTGATTGTGATCAGTTTCTCTTCCTCAGACAAATCCTCTGTGATGAAATGAATCATGGTTTGGATTTCTTTATGGATTTCAGGCAGAGTTTCTTTCGCTTTATCGGTTAAGAACAGCTGATAAGCTCTGCTGTCTCTTTCATCTTCTCTCTTTTCTACATAGCCCAGCTCGATCAACTTTGCTATCGTTCTGGTTGACATAGCCTTATCGTTTCCGATTTCCTTGCTGATTTTATTTTGACTGATGCCTTCCTTTTTATCCAAAATAAACAGATAGGGATAGGAACCGCTGCTTAATTCAAACTTTTTCAGAACCCGGTCCAGATAAGCTTGTGAGTATCTGAAAATTTTGCTGTTGAGCATAGTGAAATGCATGGTTTCATGATTCAATGATATCATCTCCGTTCTTTAATTGACTAGTCAACCTTATCTTAGCAGACTATTGTTGACTAGTCAACACATATTAATGATAAAATCCCTGCATTGTCCACGATTAAGAAACAATGATTGACAGTTCGGACAAGTTTATACTATAATCTAATTGGTAATATTTGTAATTTATTATCAATTCAAACTCTTCAAAGGGGGAATTAGTATGCCGCCAAAAGATATCACACCCGTTACAATAAGAGATATCTCTTCAAAGAGAGTAATAAACCGGCAGATCTTGGCCAGCGATTACAAGAAATCAATTAAAGAGCTACTTACGATCATGCCGGAATTGGAAAGGTCCCTTCCTTCAACAGGAACAGTATTTGTTGGCAACAGCGCTTATCCTGAGGTTTCCCAAGAGGCAATCCTGACACATGGGCTGCAGACCATACAACTAGATAAAAAGTACGCTAACTTTATCAGAGAAGATCTTCTTAAGGACAGGCTGGATGATATCTTTATTGATGCTAATGGAAATGTCCATCACGGCGGTAGCGGAACCTCCACTACAACAACTACAACAGAGGAAGAGGAAGAGCCTGTCCTCGATCCGGCTATCGTAGAACGCAGAAACCAGGGTATGCAATTCGCTAAGCAATTAATCGCCTTGCCATGGTCCATCGTTACAATACCTTTAACAAACAATAAAATCTCATCCATCAATCTGAGTGCTGCAATGACGAAGCAATTTCAGTCTGTTTTAAAGGATTCTGAGATGTACAATGGTTTCGATAAAGAACTATGGCTGTATCACCCGGGTATCGGATATGATAACAGTGTACGCTGGCGCAGTGTATTCC
>JAEZLY010000314.1 GCA_023414985.1 Bacillota bacterium
TCTTTATAAGGTTGAGATATGCGGAGTAAATACATCTAAACTGCCATTATTAAAAAATAGTGAAAAGGAAGAATTGTTTCAGAAAATATTAAACGGAGATAAGGAAGCCAGAGAGCTTTATATCAAAGGGAATCTAAGACTGGTGCTTTCCATAATCCAACGCTTTTCTAACAGTAATGAAAATGTGGATGATTTATTTCAGATTGGCTGCATCGGCTTGATGAAGGCAATCGACAACTTCGATATCACTCAGAATGTGAAATTCTCAACATATGCTGTTCCGATGATCATAGGTGAAATCAGAAGGTATTTAAGGGACAATAATGCGATCCGTGTCAGCAGGTCTCTTCGTGATACTGCATATAAAGCAATCTATGCAAAGGAGGCTTTGGTCAAACGGAATGAAAAGGAACCGACTATCAGCGAAATAGCAGCCGAAATCGGTATCTCCAAGGAAGATATTGTCTATGCTCTGGATGCAATCCAAAGTCCGGTATCCTTATATGATCCTGTCTATGTGGAAGGCGGAGATGCCTTATACATTATGGATCAGGTCAGCGACAAAAAAAATAAGGAAGAAAACTGGATTGAAGAGATATCCTTAAAGGAGGCTATGGATAAATTATCTCCCAGGGAGCATAACATTATTAAGCTTCGGTTTTTTGAAGGCAAGACGCAGATGGAGGTAGCCAAGGAAATTAATATATCTCAGGCTCAGGTCAGCCGCCTTGAGAAATCAGCGCTGAAGAACATGAGAAATTATCTGATGTAAACAGGAAGGAAATCTTTTCATCCGGGTTGGGAGGATAGATTGATCATTTCAACTCCGGGGTGGATTGATTCATATAGAGCTGTGCGGCGGGGCAGACATCAAAAGGAAACTTCTGATGTCTGCCCCGTCATTTTATTTCCTGATTGCTGTATATGGCATAATGGCAGTATTTTACCTCCCAAAGGAAGAATTTTGTCATATATTCTAATTGAAATTGTAAATGGTTTATGATAAATTTATAGTAAGTATTTACTAGAAATACATCGAAAATTTGTATATAATTTACAACGGAAAAGGTGGAAAACATCAAATGAATATAATTGAAACTGTGGTTCGGCAGACCTTTTATCTTAGCGAAGCATTTATCTGGTATCGCGTCATGACAAATATGCTGGATAAAAAGTACGAAAGAAAGATTTATCCGATAGCGGGAGTAGTATTAGCGCTGATCCTTGCAGCAAAGACCTACATATTTGAGATACCGTGGCTGACCGGATTTGCAGTAATCGGTACACTTGGGGTAATTATTGCAGCGCTGTTGATGAATATGATGCTGTTCAAAAGCCCAATCCATGAAAAGCTGATCTGGTGGGGTGTTTATTACTTTGGACTCATTCTTATGGAATTGGTTTCAATCGTATTTGCCACATCAGTACTGAAAGTACCACTTGATGTGATGAATGGTCAGAATAGTTTTACTTGTTGGTTTACGTTCCTTGTTAAGATTCTTACCATACTCATTTTTGAATTTTTTATCCGGATTCGGAAGGGAAAACTGCAGATCGCTATGGCACAGTATAAGAACCTGTCCTTTGCCGTAGTCTTCAATGTTATTCTAATTCTCGGAACGGTTATCGTATTTTTTAATCTGGATAATGCGCAGGTTGATTTAAATAAGGTCATTGGCTTCTTTTTTGGAGTGGTAATTCTTGTGACGGTTCTGACCCTTACTTTGATTTTCCGTATCGAGAAGGCTTCCAGAAAGGAAATCGAGACCAGACTGAAACTGCAGCAGATAGAGATGGAATTAAAACAGAATCAGGATATGATTAGCATTACAGATAATCTTCGTAAGCTGCGCCATGATATGAACAATCATATCGGTTTGATCAGAAACTTTATCTATACTAAGAATTATGACGGTCTGAAGGAGTATGTCGATCAGCTCTATGTGGATGTGGATAAGGCCAACGATATGGTAATTTCAGAAAATAAGATCCTGTCAGTGATGCTCAACTTAAAGAAAAATCAGGCCAGGGAGCTTCAGATAGAGTTTCAGAGTATTGTTGCGGCGGAAGAGATTAATATGCAGGAAAGGGATATTACAGCACTCCTTGGTAATATACTGGATAATGCAATTGAAGGTGCTGCAAAAGCGAAAGATAAGAAATATATAGATTTCTCCATACAGAAAACCGAATCCGGCTGTGTCATCAACTGTGAAAATTCATTCGGTGAGAAACCGGTCATGAAGCGTGGAAAACTGATGACCAGCAAGAAAAATGCTTCTCATCACGGAATAGGAACAGAGAATATTAAAGAGATTGTGGCGAAATACCGTGGCGAGGTACGATTTGATTTTGATGAAGAGATATTCAGCGTCAGAATAGTAATGCCGGTATAAAATCTGAAATCATAGAATGGCTGGTGATAATCATGAAGCTTACGATTGCAGTTTGTGATGATGAGAGTATTACACTAAGGATTAACTGTACCTATATTGAGGAATTCGCAAAAAAATATAAAGTAGATGCCAATGTCATTGGTTTTGGCAGCGGAGAGACTTTACTTGAATTCGCGGAACAAAACGAGGATATTGATATCGCTTTTCTGGATGTTGACATGAAGGGAATGAATGGGATTCAGACTGCCGGTATGTTGATCAGAAAAAATCCCAGGTTAATTATCATTTTCATTACAGGTCACAGGGAATTTGCCTATGATGCATTTACGGTGGAGGCCTTCAGTTTTTTGGTAAAGCCTGTCGATCCGGAACGGTTGGACAGGATATTCAAAAAGGCTGTTCTTCAGGTGAATGACCTAAATAATCGTAAGCTTCGGAGTCCCTTAATCATCACAGAGGACAATATCAAGAAGAAAATTAACCAAGGTATTATTCTGTATATTGAGAGGATAGAGGCACAGAGCGTTATCGTAACTAAGGTCGCAAAACACTATGTCTATGAGACAATTACATCCCTGGAAAACAGACTGGAGGACAATTTTCTCCGGATTAATCAGGGGATTATCGTCAACTTGAATGAGGTCGCTTCTATTCAGGGTAATCAGGTAAGCATGAAAACAGGAGAGGTATTTCCTGTCGGCAGAACTTATAACAAACAGGTAAAGAGGAAATATTTGAGCTTTCCACAGGTATAATTACCTGCTTGTATCGAAAATAAGATTAAAGTATGATTTAGAGGAGAGGAAGGGAGCTTCTATGTCATGTAAAGCAATTTCTAATCAAATTATAAATCGGTTATCGACTAAAACGGATATCAATATGGAATATCGGGATATCTATTCTTATGCTTTGGAAAAGTACATATCGGGATTGGTAAATATAATTATTTTTGCGGCTGTGGCGCTTTTCTTGCGCATTCCTTTGGAAACAGCCGTAATTTTTATTTTCTATGCACCGCTTCGAAAATTCGCAGGCGGTATTCATGCAAAGACCAGACTGCAATGTACCATTCTTTCCGCCATAATCATGATATTGCTAGTATATGCAGCAAAGCTTTGCAGCTTATCTGTAAACTGGCCGCTGATCGCCGCAGCCGGTACGGTATTATCGATTGTTCTGGTATTTCTTTTTGCACCCGTAGATTCAGAGAAACGCAGATTATCTCGTGAAACGAAAGTGCGATTTAAAAGTTTATCCAGACGGATCGTTTTGTTGGAAGGAGTATTGATTATTTTGGGGATATTCCTTCTGCCATCCGCAAAAACATTTATTCTGATTGCTGTGATGGCAATATTATTATCGGGTATATTAATTTTACCATACAAGAAAAATAAGGAGGTTAAGAAGTATGAAAAAGAATCTGATGAGTAACCTGTCGACGAACCTTTGTAAAAAAACCTTATCCTTAGCGATGGATTCCCTTGGTAGTGATATTGAGGGTTGCACCTTCCTGCTGTATGAAGAGAAGCAGCCTGAGAATTTAAAAAAGACTGATCTTAAGAAGCTTAGCAGAGCAGTGAAAGAAGCTTGATGCCGCCGTATGTAGGATAAGACATTTTAGCATAAGGGTAATTGACATGGAAAGAGGAAGGACCGGTGCCCCATGAGGAACCGGCTCTTCCTCTTTTTTGTACAGTTATTCTTTCGAGCAAGACCTCATTATCAATTCTTCCATAAATATACAAAAATACGACAGAGATCTTGTAGAATAATCATAAAATTATGTAAAATTATCAGGAATAACAACATAATTTGCGGTTGAACTGCAGAATAATCATGAATAGTTGTCATATAGACCGGATTTATTGAAGTACATTGGATTATTTATTATGATATAGATACATACTAGTTCACTGTAGGAGATAAGATGTGCTGAATGTCAGAGTAAACCGAATATCAGGTAATTCGGTGGATCATAATAGAATATCCTTGGATATCAATAGTAATACAATCGCAGGAATATATGGAAGAAGAAAACATTTGCTGATGTATCTTCTTTCCGGACAAAAAAGCTTTGATGGGGATATCGTCCTGAATTCCGTCAGCCTGAAGGGTAATTATGAAGAATATCTGGAACAGATTGCATTTCTGACGAAGGATTCTCCGGTCAGCACCAATTTATCTGTGAATGATTTTCTGGATTTTTTCGGATCCATGGATCATGTGATCAATGATCAATATGAGAATCGAAAGAAGACATTGTTGAAGGAATTTGGTTTACATAAGAGTATGGATACAGCAATCAATCAGTTAAAGGAAAAGGATCAAAAGATTGTAAAGCTGATCAGTTTATTTCTAAAGGAACGTTCTCTGATTCTGCTGGATGCCTTTCTGGAGAGTTTTCAGAACTATGATTTTACGAAGGTTATTCATTTTTTGAAAAAATATGCGGATAAGGATAAGATAGTATTGATTTGTTCAGAGGATTATAAGCTGCTGAAAAGCATGGAGGAACCAATCTATATTATCGATTGACAAGTTCAAAAGAGGCCTCAAGCTCTTGACTTTATATTGGTTGTATGGGGAATATACAACAAAAAACAACAGGCATAGATAATTACTGGGCAAGCAGTAACTTCTATGCCTGTTGTATGCTCTTCTAAATTAAAGCCCCAGCTCCAGCTTGGCGAGTTGGAGGCAGCCCATAATGCCCTGGTTATCGTTCAAGGATGCGGGAACGATATAATGCTCCAGGTCATGGATCTGAGGAGTGTTTAAATACCCGTTCAGAAGTTCGGCAACCTTTTTCCGAATCAGAGGGAAAAGCTGTTCCTGATGCATAACTCCGCCGCCTAATACGATTCTATGGGGAGAGAGGGTAAGAATAAAGCTTACGAGCCCCTGTGCAATATAATAGGCTTCCAATTCCCAGACCTCAGAACGACCCTTTAATTCTACCGCCTTTTGCTTCCAGCGCTTTTCAATCGCTGGGCCTGCGGCAAGACCCTCGAAACAGTTCTTGTGATAAGGACAAGCGCCCTCGAAGGTATCCTCCGGATGTCTGCCCAGCAATATATGACCTGCCTCAGGATGAAGCATACCATGTAACAAGGATCCATTCATGTAAACACCGACACCGATACCGGTTCCGATCGTAATATAGATACCGGAGGACAAGCCCCGGATGCTGCCCCAGGTTGCTTCTCCCAGAGCGGAGGCGTTGACATCCGTGTCAAAACCAATCGGTATCTGCAGCGCTTTTTTCATATTTCCGACGATATCGTAATTAGCCCAAGCCAGCTTCGGTGTTGAAGTGATATAACCAAAGGTTTTTGAAGCTTTATCCGGATCAATGGGACCGAAGGAACCGATTCCCAATGCTTCAATCCCTTTGTTTTTATAATATTCAATCATTTTTGGAACGGTAACATCCGGCGTCTGTGTCGGAATAGAGCATTGTTCCAGAATTTCTCCATTCTCATCCCCAATCGCCATTACCATCTTAGTTCCGCCTGCTTCCAGTGCTCCCAATAGCATACCTGTTTCCTCCAAATCATTCCATTGTATTTTTCAGCATTCCTCCTTATTTTAAACGATATGAGTTGAAAAAAACAGTACCAATCCGAAAGAAACAAAAAATATTAGTATCTGGTAAATTTCATCAGCTCCCGGTTGAATTTATCCATCTCATCATAAAACGTTGCGTGACCGCTGGTTTTGAAGGGAAGCAGATAGGAGCTGCCAATCATTTTATTCTGAATCTCACCAAGAGCAAAGGGTACAACCTCATCGTGAATTCCGTGTATAATCAGTGTCGGAACACGGATACTTTCCAGGTCGTCAAAAAGTACTTCTCGAATCCAAGTCTCAGCAATTGCAGCGGTAGCCCAGCCTGCAGCTACAAGTCCTAAACTGAAAAACCAATCTGATAAGGCTTCGCTGATCGGCTGGTAGAAGAACTTCTTACCGAAATCACGAAGCATTTGGGGACGATCGGTATAGGTTCCATGAATAATATCAAGAACCATGTTCTTATCCTGACCATATGGGAAATTAGGGCGTTTGATCAGGCTTGGTGCCGCTGCCGCACATAATACCAGCCGGGATACTCTATGTCCGTTATGCCTGCCCATATACTTAACTGCAATCGAGCCACCGGTAGAATGACCTAAAAGCGTGATATCGCGCAGCTCGAGAGTATCAAGGACGCATTTTACATCGTCAGCTAACGTGTTGTAATCATAGCCGGTCAAAGGTCGATCGGATTTTCCAAAGCCACGTTGGTCAATCCCGATACAGCGGTAGCCCTTTTTGGCCAGCTGATCGAATTGATATTCAAATAATTCATGGCTTCCGGGCCAGCCATGTAAAAATACAATTGTGTGATTACCGGAAGGATTAAGATCTTCAATAAAAACCTTAACTCCAGGTTCAATATTAATGTAATAACCCATGTTATCCTCCGAAGAAATAGTCTGTTAGTTTATTCTATTCAAGGGTTGGAAGTCAGTTCCTGCATCTGTGGCATCAGGATGCATTTAGGCAGTTCTTTGATAAAAAATGACAAATTTGTAGTATAAATTTCATGGTACTTTTTGATAATATAGATACTGAGAACAGGGACGTCAAAGAACGTTTTACAGATAAAATTCAACAAAAGGAGAATGAGAGTATGCTTCATGAAACATTAAATGGCACTTGGAAAATGAGGGAGCTAAGTCAGAACCACTGGCTGGATGCCAGGATTCCCGGCTCCGTCATGTCAACTCTGCTGGAACATGGCAAAGCACCGGACCCCCATTATCGACTGAATGAGTATGAAGTAAGGGAACTGTTCCGGAAGGATTATGAATTCTTAAGGGAATTTACTGTTTCCGGGGAGCTTTTTGCTAAGGATAGGATAGAACTTCTTTGCTTTGGTTTGGATACACTGGCAGAAGTCTATATCAATGATATCCTGTTGGCAAAGACCAATAATATGCATCGTACCTGGAGATTTGACTGCAAGTCCATTTTAAATAAGGGAGTCAATCAGATTCGAATTGTATTTCGTGCCCCGATTACGTATATAGAAAGCTATGAACCCGATGAGCATAAAGAAATCAGCTATATTGCTGCAGGAGCTATGCGTGGAAACCAATATTTAAGAAAAGCCCATTGTATGTTTGGTTGGGATTGGGGTGCTCAGCTGCCGGATGCAGGAATCTGGCGTGACATCGAGCTGATTGGCTACAGTGAAGGAAGAATAGAGGAGGTAGAGATTCTCCAAAACCATGGTAAAAATAAGGTTGAGCTGAAGATTAATACAGAGCTTCAACTGTTAGGAAAGGGAAGCTACACCCTGGAATATACCCTGACGACCCCACAGCATAAGGAATTCACTTATCGTAAAGAAGTGAACGGAAGCAGCAATGAGCTTTCTATTGATGTAGAACAACCTCAGCTTTGGTGGCCGAACGGTTACGGTGAACAGCCGCTCTATCAGCTGTCGGTGATTCTGAAGAATTCTAAGGAACAGCTCAATCATAAAGAATTTACCTTGGGCTTACGAACCATGACAGTCAGTCAGGAGAAGGATGAATGGGGATCAGAATTTGCGTTCATGGTGAATGGTGTAAAGATATTTGCCAAGGGTGCGGATTACATTCCTGAGGATCTGGTATATTCCAGAATCACGAGGGACGGGATACAATACCTGCTGGACAGCTGCGTCAGAGCTAATTTTAACTGCATCAGAGTATGGGGCGGGGGTTATTATCCCTCCGATACTTTCTTCGAGATCTGTGATCAGCTGGGTCTCGTGGTATGGCAGGATCTGATGTATGCCTGCAATGTATATGACGTGACTGAGGATTTTGAGAAGAATATCATCGAGGAGACCAAAGATAATGTAAAGCGGATCAGGCATCATGCTTCCCTTGGTCTGTGGTGCGGCAACAATGAGCTTGAATCAGCCTGGTGCGAATGGCCTGATTTTCAGCCGCATTCGGCACAGTTGAGGGCTGATTATATCAAGCAGTTTGAATATATCTTACCCAAAGCAGTGAAGGAATCGGATCATGCTACCTTCTTCTGGCCCTCCTCCCCGTCCTCGGGCGGCTGCTTCGATAACCCGGTGGATGAGAACCGCGGAGACACTCATTATTGGGCTGTATGGCATGGTTTAAAGCCCTTTGAGGATTATCGTAATTATTACTTTAGATTCTGCTCCGAGTTTGGCTTCCAATCCTTCCCGTCCATCAAGACGGTAAATACTTATACGGAGGAGGAAGATCGTAATATTTTCTCCCGTGTAATGGAAAGCCATCAGAAAAATGATGCCGCGAACGGAAAGATGCTTTATTACCTCTCAGAGAATTTCTTATATCCGCAGGACTTTGACAGTCTGCTTTATGTGACACAGATCCTTCAGGGAGTTGCAATCAAGTTCGGGGTGGAGCATTGGAGAAGGCACCGCGGACGTTGCATGGGTGCTGTCTACTGGCAGCTGAATGATGATTGGCCGGTTGCTTCCTGGGCAAGTATTGACTATTTTGGACGCTGGAAGGCACTGCATTACATGGCTAAGAATTTCTTTGCACCGGTTGCCGGAACCATTGCCAGATCCAATACAACGATTGAAGCTCATATCCAGAATGAGAGTATGGCTGATCAGAAATGCAGGGTGGTAATGACGCTTCGCAAAATGGACTTTACGGTTCTGAAACAGGATACCTTCGAAGCTTCGGTACCTGCTCTGACAGCAGTCAAGCTTGGTGAGATTGATTACGGTGAGTTAGTTGAAGGGTTAGAAGAGAAGGTATATGTCGAGGCGGTATTTACGGATGAGGCCGGCAATCAAAGTACTGAGGTAGAGATATTCGTACGCTTCAAGCATCTTGATCTGGAACCCGCTGAAATAAAGGTTAATGTCACGGAGGAACAGGAAGAGTATGTGCTGGAGGTTTCCTCGGATCGTCTGGCCTGCTTTGTGGAGCTGGATTTTGAAGACGCGGATGCGATATTCAGCGATAATTATTTCTATCTGGCAAGCGGTAATCCAAAGATCGTCAGACTAAACAAAGCTGATCAGCAGGGTACTCTGCTCAGTGACGCAGAAGACTTAAAAAGCAGGTTAAGGATTCGTTCCCTCAGGGACACCTACTAAACCTGTGTTCCGAATTACCGGAAATTAAAGTTTCAACACTGGTGCGTCAGAAAATAGATACGTTATTCTGACGGAATGATCTGATAGAACCTTTTTATTCTGTAGGTAAGTATGACGAACTATCTTATAAGATAAAATAAGAAGGCTGTACGGTTCTGACCGTACAGCCTTTCTGAATCGATATCGATAGAAATAAGTTTAGTGCTTATCTGTGTCAAGGATTTTCTTCAATTCCTCCATAAAGGTACTGACGTCCTTAAACTCGCGGTATACAGAAGCGAATCGGACATAGGCTACCGGATCTAAATCCTTAAGCTTATCCATTAAAATCTCGCCGATGACATGGCTGGGGATTTCCTTATCTTCCCGATTGAAGATGATATTTTCTACCTCGTCTACCAGTGCGGTAATCTGGTCTACGGATATTGGTCTCTTATGGCAGGAACGGAAGACACCGGCCTCGATCTTGGAACGGTCATAGGGTTCACGGTTATTGTCCTTCTTTATTACAACCAGCGGAATGGTCTCCACTTTCTCGTAGGTCGTAAATCTACGCTGGCACTCATCACACTGGCGGCGTCTTCTGATAGAATTGTTATCATCGGCCGGTCTTGAATCTATAACTCTGGTATTGTCCTTACCACAAAACGGGCATTTCATAGTAATATCCTCCTAATCAATCGTCATCAATCTATGTCTTTTTAAGAACATTCTGACAAATCCTTGATACACCTTGATTATATTGAAGTTTATCCAAACGGTCAAGAAAATTATTACACAATATATCAAAATCTGAGATTATCCGATTTTTACCAAACATTTTTCTAAGTCCACATCGACTAAGATGATATCTATCCCAATTTGTTTGATATGATTCCTGCTGATCACATATTCGTGGTCCCTGCCGAGAATACCCCAAACCTTACACGGGCCGGGAATTATGATATGCGTAATACAGCCGGTGCAGATATCAATTTCCACATCGCATACATAGCCGAGACGCACGCAATCCCTGCAGTTAATCACTTCTTTTTCCCGTAGTTCACAAAAGCGCATATGACCACCCGTAAGCTTTCTTGGTTTATTATATGCTGTCTTGTGTGAAATTCTATCCTGGAATTGCCATAGGTGACAAAAAAAATCTGATATGGTATAATATCGGCAGATATTATACCAGTGCCGAACGAAGTGAGTGCACATCCTGGCACGAAGTGCCATACCATGTACGCTAGCGGACATGGTATAATTAACCATATTTTATGAGGAGGTAATGGAAATGTTTCTGGCAATAGAAAATTTTTTGCAAAGCGGAGTATTGCTGAACTGGATCGCACCGATCTTGGGTACGGTTGTCGGAGCAATCGCTGTAAAATTACTGATAGACAGATATAAAAGCAAGTCAGTGATCAGTATCATCAATGTGGCCAATAACCGATTCATTGATGCAATCAGGCCCTTCTTTATTGAAGAAATTGAGATTGATATGAAGGTAGTCATTAATATCAGAAATGCCATCAAAAGAGAATACTGCGCAGATGATGATATGATTTATACAATCGAACAGCTGGAAGAACAGATTATCCTGGATATCTCGGAGACAAAATATCTTTCCGAGGAGCGGAAGAAGCAGCTGATACATAATGTGTATGCGAAGTTTGATAATTTCAAGACTGAGACTGATACTGATATCATGGAGGAACAGACGGAGCTGATTAAATATGAGATCAATAAGCTGAGAACAAATAATTATTACTTGGCAATTATCTCTGTGATAATCATAGTTATGGCGATTATTTTGCTGATAAGCTATTTCTATACACTAAATTTTAATAATCTATACTGGCTGATCATTATCCTTCCCCTGGTTCTGTTCATCGCTGAGATGATCACGGAGAACATTCTCCAGAATAATAAGATCAAGAAGGGCTTAGAACGGTACCAGATTGAAAAAAACGAAGTAAAAGTAGGCTAAAACGAGGAATACGGCACCCGTTGAAGGGGCCGCAATAAAATGGAATAGAATAGCTAGGGCTAAGATTATTAGACATCCCTCACACACAGGTTGCCGGACATCCAGCTGCTTTGTAAGCCATAATCAAACAACAAAGTTTGTTTGTTATTGTCTTACAAAATCAGCAAGCTGTTCGGCAAACAGTGCATTTACGCGAAAGCAAAGGTGAACAATGCGAACGCGCACGCGAACCTGATAGCGAGTTTACGAGCTAATCAGGTTAGGGATATCTAATATCCTAACCCTAGCTATATTGATTATTTGCAGCAGCCCCTTTAGCAGGAACCGTATTTTTCTGTTTATCTGGTTTCCGGTAATAACTTTACCACATTATACTGGGAGTTTACGACCAGCCATAACTGAGGTTCGTATACCATGACATTCCATATCCCGATGCCTAACAATTCGTAATCCTTGACTAAGGTTAATGTGGCATTATAGCTCCTGGCATCGGTGAACCATACGATATGCTGTACCGGGAATCCTACACTGTACTGGGAATAATTGAAGTATGGAGTCTGGGAAACGATATCGAATTGAATCTGGGCGTTCACATCATGGGCTAAGCTTAAGGCTGCATCAATGGTTAAGGAATTGGCTACTGTTTTTCCGGGGAGAAAAGGAAGCGGCCAATCGTATGCAATGGCCGGTACTCCGACTACGAATTTATCCCGTGGCACACTGGTGACCGCGTAATCCACGAAGGTTTTGAGTTCCTCGATAGAGCTGACGGGAGCCGGAGGATTTTTGTTCGTTCCCCAGATTAATTCCAGAAAGATGAGACCGTTTACTGCTTTGCTGAGAGTAGAATAGTCGATCTGATCAAAAGTGATGATTCCATTTTCGCTCTTGATATTCGTATTGATTGTGACAAAGACCAGAAAACCAGCTGCCATTAGGACAGCAGAGGCCCTGTTGACGAAATTTTCATATAGGGTCAGATTCGCGGCACTTATGAAGTTGAATACGATATTAACCCCCGAATAGCCTTTGGAAGTCATGATATCCAGCAGATTTTCAATTTGTCTGTTCTGATAATCCACATTGAGCAGCAATTCATAGGAGACCTCGAGATCAGGCTCCCCTTGGGCTGACAGGGTACTAAACATGAGAAGAGTAAGGGTATCATATTCCTTGGCCAATCCATTGATTTCAGAATCATCATAATAGGAGATGATTTCTCCTTTACCCAAAGCTCTATAATTAAATACGGACAGATAGGTCAGGCTCGGTAGGGTTTTCTTTAATAGATCTTTGTTGATAAAGGGATAACAAAAGCCGATGGTCGAGAGAGTACCGACTGTATTGTAGCTGATCGTAAGTACTTCTCCCGGGTAAATATACTCTCTTGTGGCAAGAAAGGAATTATTCCTAAGTATCTGCATGACGGATACGCCGTAAGCGTCAGCGATTCCTACTAAAGTATCCCCTTCCTGAACCGTATGCGTCTGCACCGGATAAACAATAAC
>JAEZLY010000318.1 GCA_023414985.1 Bacillota bacterium
GTATCAATACGGTTCGTCGATATATCATGTTTGATATACCAAATGAAAATCTATTTTTGGAGTGCATGTGACACTCCATATTTTTAGAATTTTCAGGGTTGTTTCACTGTTCAATTATCAAGGTTCATTGTGCTTCAGCGTTTATTCTCTGGCGCGTCAGCAAAATTAATGATAACACATGCATATACCTTTGTCAACAACTTTTTGGCTTAAATTTTTCTTTTTTTTAAAACAATTTATCAAACTTCTACAATGCCTTATATCTTAATTGTTTACCCGCATCAGCACCTTTGCATTCAGCTGATACAGCTTCCCTATGGGTGACTTCATGATTGAAGCGTCACCGGTTCTTTTGTGTTTTTTATTACCTCTGCTTCGTTCATTATTTCCTCCGCAGTGATATATTATGTACTTTTCAAGAAAATAGCCTGTTCAATTTCCAGTCAGATATTTCTGTGTATAGGGGCAGACAAGAATACACTTGCCACACAGTGAAATCTCCCGATCAATCCTCTTTTGTGACAGGTCTCTGGCTGTCTTTCTGCACTTTACAGGATCTAAAAGCTCTTCCCGGTTGGATTGTACACTCCAATTTCTTCCCTGGACTGCACCTGCCGGACATTCCTTTACACATTTTGTACAACCTCCGCAGTTTGATTCATTGATTGGAGAATCTTCCAAAAGCGGTGCATTGGTCAATATAGTAGAAATTCTTATAGCGCTTCCATATTGTGTCGTAACTAATACGGCGCATTTCCCAATCCAGCCAATACCTGCTCTGGTTGCTACCGTCTTGTGCGGAAGAACGGAATCATAATTTGTTTCTACCTTGGCAACCTCCTCTATCGTCTGTGCTATTGCTGCATAGCCCTCTCTTTGCAGGTAATCGGCACCCTTCGTAATGATTGCGTCCAGTTTATCATTAATATTGACATACGCTTTGTAATATTCCTCTGTAGGCCCTTGCCCAATTCCCAGGATATCCTGAGGCTGATAAGCGATTGCCACGGATATCCCTATCGGCAGATCTTTTCTGTCCTGAGCCGGAACCATAGCAAGATCCCCTATTCCAACCAGATCGGCACCAAGACTTAACAGCATTGCTTTGAATTTCTCAGTAAAATTGTTCAATATATCCCCCCTAATAATTAGTTCAAACACCCCGCTCGGTTAATTTATCGGAACGAACCAAATTGAACTCTGAATTTTGGAATTTATTATAACATATACAATTTCTTCCGTATAGAGGATTTCTGCCGGGCAAGTATCCTACTATCTGTCTATTTTCTTGTCATAAGAGAAAACTGCAGCCAATGACCTGTTTAAAGGCATCGGCTGCAGTAAATCAATTATTCTACCGGTATCTGTATTTCTGTTACATATTCATTCTCATCACTGGTAACCCAGTCACCCTTATGATAGATTTCCCTCATGGGGCCTGCTTTTTTATACCCATTCTGCCTGATCCACTCTGTTAATGCCTCAATGGTCTTACCAATGGTCGTAAAGGAGCCTTGATGAACAATGCTGGCCATCTTCTCTACTTCAGGCAGCTCATATACCTTTATCTTCCCGTCACCCGGAAAAGCTTTTGTGATTGGTTCGACCACTTCTACTTCAAGCACTCCGGACTCATCGATATCCTCCCATCCGACATGATAAAGCATCATACAGGGGATGGTTCTTTTTCCTCGCTTTTGATCGATATAGTCATTTACCTGCTGCCACAGCTGTGTCAGTTCCTCATCAAATCGGGTCTTATGAAATGCTTTCCTTAAGGATGCTGTCAGAATCGGTTCTACTTTTTTCATTGTTATTTCATTCATTAGCGGTATGCCTCCATTCTTAATTAAAAAGATATTGGTACGGAGACGATCCAGCCTGTCTGCTTCCTTATTCAGTTCCTCTTCAATCACTAAGGATTTCTCCTCCAGTAACCGAATAAGCTCCGGAAGCGGTAAGTTTTTGTTCAAAACGGCTTGTATTTCCTCTAAGCTGAACCGGGCATCCTTAAGTGCAAGGATCTGATTCACAGTTATCAGCTGTCCTGCCTCATAATAGCGGTAACCGCTGATCTTATCTGTTTTACCTGGTACCAGTAATTTCATCTTCTCATAATGATATAAGGTATCAATGGTAAGGCCGCTCAGCTTAGCGAATTCACCGATGCGAAACATCATATTCCTCCTTTGCCACAGGCTTACAGGTGTGCACCCCTGCCGTCTGAATGAATTGTAAACCCTTGGGTTAGCCAAGAGTCAACCGGTTTTTTATAATTATAACATAAATTTTAGAAAAGAAAAAAGGACCTGAATATGCATCAGATCCTTTTTGTCTTATTGAACGGAGAAAGAGGGATTTGAACCCTCGCGCCGGTTGCCCGACCTACACCCTTAGCAGGGGCGCCTCTTCGGCCTCTTGAGTATTTCTCCAGACTCCGAACTTATATAAGTTCTATTTAATTTTATTTGTATATCCTGCTTTCCTATGGTTTACCCACAGAAGCAAAATCTAGTATAACAAAAGCCCTACTCTTTGTCAACAATTTTGAAGAACTATTTCATACAAATTATTTCCCTGGGTATCGACCACTACGATTACCGGGAAATTCTCCACTGTCATCTCCCGGATTGCTTCTGTTCCCAGATCATCATAAGCAATCACTCTGCTGGAAGTGATTTTCTTGGACAGTAAAGCTCCTGCTCCGCCTACGGCGGCAAAGTATACTGCTTTATTCTTCATCATAGACTGTATTACATCTTTGCTTCGCTTACCCTTCCCAATCATACCCTTTAGACCGTGATCCAGAAGCAAAGGCGTATATTTATCCATTCGGCTGCTGGTAGTCGGTCCTGCAGAACCGATGACCTGTCCCTCCCGTTCCGGAGTCGGTCCGAGATAATAGATAATCGTATCCTTCAGCTGGATCGGGATATTTTCTCCCTTTTGCATGGTCTCATACATTCTCAGATGGGCAGCATCTCTGGCCGAATAAATCGTACCTGTAATATAGACATAATCCCCTGCCTGAAGCTCTGCTGCCTTTTCAGCTGTGAGCGGAGTGTTGATATACCTATCCACTGTATTTCCTCTTTTCCTTGGTGTTTATAGTACTCTGCTTACATGTCTGTTCACATGACAACAAATATTGACTGCCACCGGTAGTCCGGCGATATGTGTAGGATAAGTTTCAATATTAACCCCCAACGCTGTTATCCTGCCACCCAGGCCGCCGGGACCAATCCCAAGCTGATTGATTTCCTGAAGAAGCTCTTCTTCCATTTTTTTAATATGCTCCAAATGGGACGGTTTATTCATACTGCGAGTCAAAGCTTTCTTCGCAAGGATAGCACATTTTTCAAAATCGCCGCCGATCCCAACTCCAACGACCATAGGCGGACAGGCATTCGGTCCGGCAAGCTTTACGGTCTCTATCACCGCCTGCTTCACCCCTTCTGCTCCGTCAGAGGGCTTGAGCATACAGACCCTGCTCATGTTCTCACTTCCAAATCCCTTTGGTGCGACAGTCAGCTCCAGCTGATCCCCGGGAACAATTTCATAGTGGATGATCCCCGGTGTATTATCTCTCGTATTGATCCGGAGTAGCGGGTCCCCCACGACGGATTTACGAAGATATCCTTCCTCATAGCCCTCGCGAATTCCCTCATTAATGGCATCCTCGAGATTACATCCTTCTATACGGACTTCCTGACCAAGCTTTACAAACACGACAGCCATCCCGGTATCCTGACAAATCGGAATATTATCCATCGAAGCAATGTCCAGATTTTCACTCAATTGACCAAGAATCTGTTTACCGAGCAAAGAGGTTTCCTGTTGCTCAGCTCCCCTAACCCTCTCATCTACATCAGAAGCCAACTGATAGTTGGCTTCGATGCACATTTCCTTTATATTTATGATAATTTCATCAGTATTGAGAATTCTCATCTATTTACCCATTCCGACTATACGATTTCACATAGGTGAAAATAATAATTGAGATACTTAAGTGCCTTTTCCATTACGATTCTGTCAGATTATTCTTTCTCTTCCTCTTCTGCTTCCTCAGGAAGTTCTTCTTCTACCTGATCATCCTCATCGGAATAATCCTCAAGTTCAAAACCACTGGTATCTATAATCTGATTTTCTTCATTCAGTTCATTTTCCAGATTTTTAATCAGCTGCTCCTCTGAGGTTGATGCCGTCGTTTCTCTTACCTTTGTCAGGTTGGCAACCTTAATGTTCATGGAAACATCGATATCCATCAGCTTCACGCCGGAGGTGATTCTGCCGAGCTTTGATATGTCACTGACTTCAATTCGAATGATAATTCCCTCATTGGTTATCAACATGACTTCATTCTCTTCACTGACAGCCTTTACTCCGATGACATCACCGGTTTTTTCGGTAATCTTATAGCATTTTACACCTTTTCCGCCTCGGTGCTGTACCGTAAATTCTTCCATCTCGGTACACTTGCCCATTCCGTATTCCGATACGAACAATAGGTATTGTCCCTGGGTATCCAGCTGCATTCCTATGATTTCATCATCCCCGGTCAGATTCATACCGATCACACCCATGGAGGTTCTTCCGGTTGGTCTTACATCCCGTTCGTTGAATCGGATACACATACCATTCTTTGTTACCAGGAAGATGTCCTTCAGATGATTCGTTACCTTAACCTCTATTAATTCGTCGTCTTCTCTAAGGCTGATCGCCTGTAAGCCCGACTTTCTGATATTCTCATAATCACGGATCGGTGTCTTCTTCACGATACCGTTCTTCGTTGCCATGAACAGGAAGCGGTCATTCTTATATTCCTTGAGCGGAATAATTGCTGTAATTCTTTCCTCGGGTAACAGCTGAAGCAGATTAACAATCGCCGTACCTCTGGCTGTTCTGCCGGACTCCGGAATCTCATAGGCCTTCAGACGGTATACTCGTCCCTTGTTGGTAAAGAACATGATGAAATGATGGTTGGTTGTCATCAGAAGATCCTCGATGAAATCCTCCTCGATGGTCTGCATTCCCTTGATTCCCTTGCCACCACGATGCTGACTCTTGAAATTATCAATGGTCATACGCTTGATATATCCCAGTCTGGTCATAGCGATTACGGTAGTCTCATTCGGAATCATATCTTCCATGGAGATGTCAAACTCATCAAAACCAATGGAGGTCCTTCTGTCATCTCCGTATTTATCACGGATGAAAGTAATCTCTTCCCTGATTACTCCGAGTAACTTCTTTTCGTCAGCAAGGATTGCCTTATATTCTTCGATCTTTATCATCAATTCTGCAAATTCCGCTTCCAGACGCTCTCTTTCCAGCCCGGTCAACGCACGGAGTCTCATATCGATAATAGCCTGGGCCTGGATATCCGTCAGACCAAAGCGTTCGATCAACTTCTCCTTCGCTGCATTACCGTTTGCCGAACCACGGATGATTCTGATTACTTCATCGATATTATCCAGTGCAATCAGTAAGCCCTTTAAGATATGGGCACGCTCTTCCGCCTTATTTAAATCATAGATTGTCCTTCTGGTAACAACATCCTTCTGATGTGTCAAATAATAATCCAGCATCTGGTAAAGATTGAGGATTCTGGGCTCATTATTAACCAGCGCTAACATGATGACACCGAAGGTCTCCTGAAGCTGAGTATGTTTATAGAGCTGGTTCAAAATAACATTGGCATTCACATCTCTTCTGAGCTCAATAGCAATTCTCATACCGGTACGGTCGGATTCGTCACGAAGCTCTGTGATACCATCGATTTTCTTTTCCTTTACGAGCTCCGCGATCTTTTCGATCAGACGTGCTTTATTCACCATGTACGGAAGCTCGGTGACTATAATTCGATTCTTACCGTTTGCCATCGGCTCGATATCGGTAACCGCACGTACTCTTATCTTACCTCGTCCTGTACGATATGCTTCCTCGATTCCTGAGGTACCAAGAATCTCGGCACCGGTAGGGAAGTCAGGTCCCTTGATGATTTCCAGCAATTCGCTGATATCTGTTTCCCTATCTTCCTCAATATGATTATCAATAATTTTCAGTACACCATTAATAACCTCTCTCAGATTGTGAGGAGGGATGTTCGTTGCCATACCAACGGCGATACCGGAGGTACCGTTCACCAGCAGATTAGGAAATCTGGACGGTAATACATCCGGTTCCTTTTCCGTCTCATCAAAGTTCGGTGAAAAATTAACCGTATCCTTGTTGATATCGGATAACATCTCCATAGAGATCTTGCTTAATCTGGCCTCTGTATAACGCATGGCTGCCGCACCGTCTCCGTCGACGGAACCGAAGTTACCGTGACCGTCAACCAACGGGTATCTGGTAGAAAAATCCTGTGCCAGCTTAACGAGAGCCTCATAGATGGAGCTGTCTCCATGAGGGTGATATTTACCCATCGTATCACCGACAATACGTGCACACTTACGATGCGGCTTGTCGGGACCGTTATTCAATTCGATCATTGCATATAAAATTCTTCTTTGTACCGGCTTTAAACCGTCCCTTACATCGGGCAGGGCGCGGGCAGCGATTACTGACATGGCATACTCGATGTACGAGGTCTCCATTGTCTTCTTCAAATCGACGTCATGCACCTTGTCGAAGATATTCTCATCCATTGTTATTCCTCCGTTTAGTGACCTTCCGGCTGTTAAGCCTAGACAGAAGGACGATTATATATCAAGATTCTTTACATATTTAGCATTCGCCTCGATAAATTCCCTTCTTGGCTCCACCTTATCTCCCATCAAAGTGGTAAAGGTCAGATCGATTTCTGAGGATTCTTCCTCATCCATGCTGACACGAAGCAGGATTCTTTTCTCAGGATCCATCGTTGTCTCCCAAAGTTGCTCCGCATCCATCTCACCAAGTCCTTTATAACGCTGGATCTTGTTATTGGAATCTCTTCCGATCTCGGAAAGAATCTGGTTCAATTCTTCGTCGCTATAGGCATAGCGCACATATTTATTTTTCTCTACCTTGTACAGCGGCGGCTGCGCCAGGTATACATATCCCTGCTTGATCAGCTCCGGCATAAATCGGTAGAAGAAGGTTAATAATAACGTACTGATATGAGCACCGTCTACATCGGCATCCGTCATGATGATAATCTTGTGATAACGGAGTCTGCTGATGTCAAAATCCTCTGAGATGCCTGTACCAAAGGCTGTAATCATAGCCTTGATCTCATTGTTAACTAAAATTTTATCCAGACGGGATTTCTCAACATTCAGAATCTTACCTCTCAGAGGCAGGATTGCCTGGGTTGCTCTGGTTCTTGCGGTCTTAGCAGAACCACCCGCAGAATCACCCTCAACGATGTAAATCTCGCATTTGGTCGGATCCTTATCGGAGCAATCGGCTAATTTACCGGGCAGGCTCATTCCTTCCAGGGCAGTCTTTCTTCTGGTTAAATCCCTTGCTTTTCTTGCTGCATCTCTTGCCCTCTGAGCAAGCACTGATTTTTCGCAGATCATCTTGGCTACCTGAGGATTCTGCTCCAGGAAATAGGTCAGTTGCTCGCTGACGATTCCGTCCACCGCACCTCTAGCTTCGCTGTTACCTAATTTCTGCTTGGTCTGTCCTTCAAACTGAGGCTCGGAAATCTTAATACTGATAATCGCTGTAAGCCCTTCTCTGATATCTTCACCGCTTAGATTCTGATCACTATCCTTCAAATATTTCATTGCTCTCGCATAATCATTGAAGGTCTTTGTGATTGCATTCTTGAATCCGGCCAGATGGGTTCCGCCCTCCGGTGTGGTGATATTATTAACAAAGCTGTAGCAGCCTTCCGTATAGGTATTGTTATGCTGCATCGCTACTTCGACATAGACATCATCCCTGGTACCTTCACAGTAAATAATCTCAGGATACAAAGGATCCTTATGACGGTTCAAGTATTCTACATATTCCTTGATGCCGCCGGCATAATGAAACTCTCTTTCCTTTACTTCCTCTTCTCTGTTATCACGAAGAATAATTTTAATGTTCTTCGTCAGAAATGCCATTTCCCGCAATCTCTGTTTTAATACTTCATAATCATAAACCGTTTCTTCAAAAATTTCCTTATCCGGCAGGAAGGTAACCGTAGTACCTCTCTTGTCCGTTACTCCGATTTCCTCTAACCTTCCGCAAGCCTTTCCTCTTTCATATCTTTGGAAATATTTCTTTCCGTCCACACAGATTTCTACTGTCAGCCATTCAGAAAGAGCATTTACAACGGAAGCGCCTACTCCATGGAGGCCGCCGGAAACCTTATATCCCCCACCGCCAAACTTACCGCCGGCATGAAGGATCGTAAATACGACCTCAACAGAAGAAATACCCTTTTTCTGGTTGATGCCAACCGGGATACCCCTTCCGTTATCTATAACAGTAATGGAATTATCTTCGTTAATCGTAACATCGATCGTATCACAGTATCCGGCAAGTGCTTCGTCTACCGCATTGTCTACGATTTCATATACCAGGTGGTGTAAGCCCTTGGAGGAAGTGGAGCCGATATACATACCCGGCCGCTTTCTTACCGCCTCTAGCCCTTCCAATATCTGAATTTGATCTGCACCGTATTCGTTACCCATGATTACTCCTCCAATTTTTTAGGAGGATTTCACCTCCGTACTATAAACTGTCTTTTTCTTACTATGTGAAGATGCTATACTGGATCATTCTGGTATTTACAGAATGATTTACTCACTAACTACTGTTCCGTTTATTACATGAAAGATCTGCCGATGCTCTGTCCGTTGGCTGATAAATTCCTCTAACCCGGTACAGGTGATCATCGTCTGAATATCTCCGATACTGTTTAACAAGTGTGTCTGTCTCTGCCTGTCAAGTTCCGATAGTACATCATCCAAAAGTAAAATCGGATTTTCTTTAATAATAGACTTCACCAGTTCAATTTCAGCCAGCTTACAGGAAAGAGCTGCCGTTCGCTGCTGCCCTTGGGAACCATATTTTCTGATATCTACCGTACCGAGAAGAAAACATAAATCATCTCTATGCGGTCCGACATGAGTCGTCTTTAGCAGCAGATCCTTCTCCATGGACTTCTTTAAGCGGCTTTCAAAATCCGAACTTCTGACATTTGGTTCGTATTGCAGCGTCAATTCTTCCTTACCGCCGGTAAGCTTCTTATGTATTTCTCCTACCAACTCATTCAGCCGGAAGATAAAATTTTCTCTGGTCTCAATAATCTTTCGGCCGTACTCCATGAGTTTTTCATCCCATAGATAAAGTGTATCCAATAAATTCCTGTTATTACTGATTTGCTTGAGTAAATTATTCCGCTGTTCCAAGGCTTTGTTATAATTGGTCAGATTACTTAAATAAATCTTATCCAGCTGACAAAGCTCTAAATCAAGGAATCTCCGGCGTTCCGCCGGACCATTTTTAATGATATAGAGATCCTCCGGCGAAAAAAACACAAGGTTCAGCATTCCAAATAATTCACCTTGTTTTTTGATCGGAATACCGTCTATGGCAACTCCCTTAGCTTTATTTTTCTTTATATGCAAATCAATTCGATGGGGAATCTGATTTTTCTCAAGAACAATCCTGACATGGGCTTCTTCCGCTTCGAACCTAACCATTTCCCGATCCTTACTGCCACGATGGGATTTCGTCGTTCCACAGAGATAAATTGCTTCAAGAATATTTGTTTTTCCCTGGGCATTCTCTCCGTAAAGGATGTTGGTACCATTATAAAATTGCATGGAAAGATCACTGTAATTCCGATAATCCTTCAGTTCTAAAGATTTTACAACCATAGTCGCACCAACATACCTCTATTTCAATTCAGAATTATTTTAATATCTTTATCTGCTCTCCGTTAAACTCTACCAGATCTCCGTCATAAAGCTTTTTCCCTCTTTGTATCTCAACAGCTCCGTTCACCTTTACTCTGCCATCAAGAATCTCTTCCTTTGCTTCCACACCGGAGTCTACAAACCCCGCTGCTTTTAGGGCCTGTCCTAGCTTGATATACTCTTCTCTTAACTTTATTTCAACCATAGAACTCCAATCTGCGTGCTTCGCACGCTGGTGAACACTGATAGATAAGCATAAATTATTATTGGTAAGATAAAAGGGTCATCCAATTATTTATTGTTCTGATAAAAGATTTAGCTGATTATTTTATTAATCGGACAAAAGGTCCGGCTGACCAGCCGGATCACTTGCGGAAGAAAGCTCTCGGAAAGTCGTCTTTCCAGAGGCTTTCTTCTGCAAGTTTATCCTGTCACCGCAGGTGACAGGACCTTTTGTCCTTTTATACATGTTAATATAATCTACTAATAATGACCCGTATTAATTTAATACTAATTATTATGCTGTTACATTTATGTTTACAGGTAATATCAAATAAATGTATGACTGATCCTTATCCCGGATGAAGCAGGGTGCCTTTGCGTTGATTAGGTAAATATCGACTGTCTCATCATCAATGACACGAAGGGCGTCCAGTAAGAATTTCGGATTAAATCCGATTACGATATCCTTACCTTCCAGGGTAATATCAATCTCCTCATTCATAGAACCAATCGCTGTATTGATCTTCAATTCAAAATCATTATTTTTGATATCAATGATAATGGGCTTCTTATCTGTCTCTCTGATCAGCAGAGATGCTCTTTCGATACAGCTCTGAAGCTCCTTTTTATTGATCGTAACCTTCGTCTCATAATCGCTGGAAAGCATTTGATCTATTCTGTAATACTCTCCTTCAATGAGTCTGGTCAGTACCACCGTATTATCAAATTCAAATAAAGCATGCTTCTCCGTAAAGAAAATCTGTACCATGGAGGAAACTTCTCCTGACAGAATCTTACTGATTTCATTCAACGTCTTACCGGGAACAATTACTTTTCTGTTCTCATAAGAATCCTTCATGAAAATCTTACGAATGGAAATTCTATGTCCGTCCAGAGAGATTACTCTGAGTTCATTATCCTTAATCTCAAAAAGCTCTCCTGTCATAATCTTATTACTTTCATTATCAGAGATGGAGAACACGGTCTGTCTGATAATTTCTTTTAAGGTAAACTGGGATAAAACAACTGCATTCTCTTTCTCAATGTTAGGAAGGCTGGGAAACTCTTCTCCTGATCTTCCTGAGATAGAGAACTTTGCTTTCTCACAGATAATCTCTGTCATATAATTATTATCCGTTGTAATGCTTACTTCATTTTCAGGAAGACGACGTACTATTTCTGAAAATATCTTAGCATTCAGAGCAACGGTTCCTTTTTCAGCTACATTACCTTTTACTAAAGTCTCGATACCAAGCTCCATATCGTTGGCTATGAGTTTAATGCAATCCTCCGAAGCTTCAATGATCAGACATTCCAGGATAGGCATTGTTGATTTTACAGGCACTGCCTTTAGTACGATATTAACACCATTTAAAAGATCCGATTTTTGACATTGGATTTTCATATGTGTATAAACTCCCTTCGCGTGCTTAATATAAATATATGAAAGATTCTTAGTAATCTTAATAATATAGGGTGTGAATTTGTTGATATCCTTATTTTTGCCTTAAGAATCAATCGGTTGAGACTACTCATAGATGAAAGCATACCATCAGATAACCTGTGGAAATAGGTTGGGATAAATAATAGTAAAAAATCTACAAATAGTATGTAAACAAAATATCAACGGTTTATCAACTGCCTATCAACAGAATATCATCACTCTATTCCGGATTAATCTTCTTAATTAATACGTCGATTGTGTTATGCAGAGAGGAGTCCGATTGAATATCACCAGCTACCTTATCATAGCCGTGAAGTACGGTGGAGTGGTCGCGGTTCCCCAGACACTTACCGATTTCAGTTACGGAAAGGTCCGTCAGTCGGCGACAGAGATACATAACAATCTGTCTCGGGTATGAGATATTTCTGCTCTTATCCTTAGAATAGATTTCTGCAGGAGTGATATTATGATGTTCTGCTACTACATCTACAATAAGATCAACTGTAATTACCTTCTTCTCGTTCGGAGAAATGATATCCTGTAAAGCTTCTTCTGCAAGAAGTAGATTCAAATCTCTCTTCTTCAATCTGGAGAATGCAACGATTTTTGTTAAGGCACCTTCCAGCTCACGGATGTTGGATTTGATATTGGTGGCAATATAACGAAGTACCTCCTCGTCAATCTTCAATCCATCCAGTTCTTCCTTCTTACGAAGAATAGCCATCCTGGTCTCATAATCCGGAGACTGAATATCTGCAAGCAGGCCGTGTTCAAAACGCGAACGAAGCCTGTCCTCTAAAGTAAGCATTTCCTTAGGAGGACGATCGCTGGAGATAATAATCTGTTTTTTAGATTCATGAAGCGTGTTAAAGGTATGGAAGAACTCCTCCTGAGTTCTTTCCTTTCCTATTATAAATTGAATATCATCAATTAAGAGAATATCGATCGAACGATACTTCTCACGGAATTGATTGGTAGTGTTCTTCTGAATAGCATCAATCAGCTCATTGGTAAACTTCTCACTGGTAACATAAAGCACCTTAGTATCGGGATTCTGATCCAGAACAAAGTGTGCAATCGAATGCATCAGGTGAGTCTTACCAAGTCCAACTCCGCCATAAATAAAAAGCGGGTTATAGATTTCACCCGGATTCTCTGCAACAGCCAGTGCAGCTGCTCTGGCAAATTCATTATTGCCACCTACCACAAACGTGTCGAAGGTATATCTTGCATTTAAAAAATTAAGACCGCTGTTGTTGTTTTTCTTTTTCACAACAACCGGTTCTGCTGATTTTTCCATAGAATCTATCTGGCTTTGAAGAACGAACTTGATATCATAGGGTTCATTCATAATCTCCTCAACGGATACCTTTAATAGTAATTCATATTTATTACGGATGATATTGATACTCGGAGGTCCAATACGCTCATCATTAATCAGAATAGTAATGACATGATCCGTCACGTCATATACCTTTAACGGCTTTAACCAGGTATTATAAGATACATCGGTTATTCCGTATTCTGATATTAAATATTTCAAAATGTCGTCCCATTTAGATTGAATTAAATTCTTCATTGTTGCCTCCATCAATACTCACATAGATATATATTATAACAAAATTATTAAATTTTCAATGGTTAATATGCCTTCTTTTTTCCTGAAGCAGACAATTGGGCAAAGAGAGAAGAGTTTTCCGTGTGGAAAAGGTGGATAGGAAAATAAACATTAGTAACAGTCCTGAAATGTGAATAAAATCAAAGAATCTGAAGCTATAATAAAAAAAGAACAACTGCTTATCCACAAAAGAAAAGAATTTATCAACAATCCGCTATATATATAAGGAAGAAACTTAATTCAAAGACGGGTGTTAAATTACTCCAGAACAAAAGATTTACTTGACTGGATAGGGTATTGCGCATATAATAGACGTGATATTCCAAAATATCATACTTGGCGAATTACGCGTTAATTCCCAATGCTATGAGAATTTCAAAAATAGATAAAATTCGCTAATCTATAAGCACGGTAAAGGGAAGAAGGAGGTGCATAGCAATGAAAATGACATTCCAGCCGAAAAAGAGATCTCATTCCAAGGTACACGGATTTAGAGCAAGAATGGCTACAGCAGGTGGAAGAAAGGTTTTATCTGCAAGAAGAGCTAAGGGAAGAAAGCAGTTATCTGCATAGGTCGCAATTTTGTGGCCTTTTCTTCTATGCATGAAATTAATTGCATGGATCATTTAGGGGCAACCAATCAATGAAACAGTCAGAGACATTAAGAAGTAACGAGGATTTTAAAGAAATATACCGTACCGGAAAATCATATGCGAATAAATATTTGATCATGTATGTTAAGAAAAACGATACAGGTAAAAACCGAATTGGAATATCGGTTAGCAAAAAAGTTGGCAATAGTGTAATTAGGCACAGAATAGCAAGATTGATCAGGGAAAGCTATCGATTATCGGAGGATAGCTTTTTGAGCGGATTAGACATTGTCGTTGTCGCCAGAACAGGCGCAAAAGGAAGAGATTACAGTGAGATTGAAAGTGCATTGTTACACTTAAGAAAGCTCCAT
Organism: Bacillota bacterium; assembly: GCA_023414985.1. Taxonomy (GTDB): domain Bacteria; phylum Bacillota; class Clostridia; order Lachnospirales; family Lachnospiraceae; genus Mobilitalea. The sequence continues at coordinate 14,094 of JAEZLY010000318.1, forward strand.
AAGATTGAAAAATGTAACTGAATAGTTACAGAAAGTTACTGAAAACATCTGAACTGGTATAGAGAAGTATAGTTGTAGGGGTATAGACGTGATTATTAAGAAAATACTTATATTTATGATAAACATTTATCGGAAATATATATCTCCTCTTAAGAGAACACCTAGTTGTATCTATACGCCTACCTGCTCTTTATATGCCATCGAAGCATTGGAAAAGTATGGCGCTTTCAAAGGAACATATTTGGCTGTGAGAAGGGTCTTAAGATGTCATCCCTTCCATAAAGGAGGATACGACCCCGTTCCGTAGTTCATGACAGGGAATAGAATCGCTATTCCGGATAATAGGATTATGTTAGATGGACGGCAGCTATAAGGAGGAAAAATAATTGGTGGTTGTATTATTAACGAAGACAGGCGGGTTATTGGGACCGATTGCTGTACTTTTAGGTTTGATCATGAATGCAATTTATGAATTCTTCCATTTATTCGGAATTCAGAATATTGCATTATCCATTATTGTATTTACTTTTATCGTAAGAGCCTTAATGTTACCGTTAACCATTAAGCAGCAGAAATTTACGAAGCTTTCATCCCGAATGAATCCTGAACTACAGAAGATTCAAGCAAAATATAAGGGGAAGAAGGATCAAGATTCATTAAGAAAACAACAAGAAGAAACACAGGCATTGTATGAGAAATTCGGTGCAAATCCGACAGCCGGATGTCTGCCGTTATTAATTACTTTGCCGATCATGTTTGCATTGTATTATGTAATAAATAATGTTCCTGCATATGTAGACTCAGTAAAAGATTTATATGCTGTTGTAGCGAACGGTATTATGTCTGATCCTAATCATAAGACTGTTTTGGCCGAGCTTTCAAAAGGTGTTGCCAGAATATCAACCAAGAATGATTTTTCAACGTTAAATTATGTTATTGATGCTTTGGCTCATTTTGATACCAGTCGTTGGGAACAGTTGAAGACAAGCTTCCCGAATATGGCAAGTACCATTGCTGCATCACAGGCAAGTATCGGTAAGGTCAACGGTTTCCTTGGCTTTAATATCGCAAATGCACCCGGTTGGGGCTTCCCCGGCATTATCATTCCTATTCTGGCTATGGTTCTGCAGTTTATCCAGGGCAAGCAGCTTGAGGTTAAGAATAAGACAGGAAATCAGGATCCTACTGCAAATGCCATGAAGTCCATGAATTATGTCATGCCGGTCATGTCAGGTTTCTTCTGCGTTACATTCCCGATCGGTATTGGTATCTACTGGATTGCTTCCAGTGCGTTTGCAATCGCTCAGCAGTTCTTTGTAAATAAATATCTGGATAGAATCGATGTAGACGATTTAATTGCTAAGAATGTTGCAAAAGCATCAAAGAAGAAGAAAAAAACCTTTACTTCTACTGCAACTACAGGTGCTAGCCTGCAGCAGTTAGCAAAAACACAGACAAAGTCAATCGAAAGTACTGTATCTGAGAAGGCAAAGATTTCCGTAAACAACGACACTGTCAGTGGGCAGGAGGAAAATAAAAACGAGCAAAATAAAGATAATAAACCCTCAGGCAGTTCAAAGAGCATTTCTGAAATAGCAAACCTTCTTCAAAACAGGAACACTGATAAGGGGGATAAATAATATGGATTGGAAAGAAGTATCTGCCAAGACTGTAGATGAAGCTTTAACAGCTGCAATGCTTGAGTTAGGCACTACAATAGATAATCTGGAATATGAAGTATTAGAAAAAGAATCCACCGGATTTTTGGGTATGTTCGGAAAACCGGCAAGAATCAAAGTCAGAATGAAAATGTCTACGGAGAATACAACGAAGAAGTTTCTATCGGATGTGTTTGCAGCAATGGGAATCAATGCTTTGGTTGAAGTAAATTTTGATCAGGAAAATTCAACCGTGGAAATCAATATTGACGGAGACGAGATGGGAGTTCTGATCGGAAAGAGAGGACAAACCCTCGATTCCCTTCAATATCTGGTAAGCCTTGTAGTAAATAAGAACAGTGAGAATTACATCAAGGTTAAATTGGATACTGAAAATTACAGAGCAAGAAGAAAAGAAACTCTTGAAAACCTGGCAAAAAATATAGCTTATAAGGTAAAGAGAACGAGAAAACCTGTTTCTCTGGAGCCAATGAATCCTTATGAAAGAAGAATCATTCACAGTGCATTACAGAACGATAAGTACGTTGAGACTTATTCGGAAGGGGAAGAACCTTACCGTAAAGTAGTCATCAATATCAAAAAATCCATCCGTGATGCAAAGCCGAATAATAAACCTACCGGCGGATATCGTAAGGATTATAATAAGGATTACAACAAGGACTTCAAGAAGGATTATAAAAAGGGCGACAACAAGGGATATAATAAGCCTTACAATATCAGTAAGAGTGGCTATAACAAAAATTATAGCACCGATTACAAAAAAGATTATGAGCTATATAAGCAGAGTAAGGAAAAGAAGGAACCAGAAGTTGAAGCTTAGTAATGTAACAGTTGTATGTTAATCAGGAGGTGTCTTAAAGGTATTGCATACTTTAAGACACCTTTTATTCATAACGAAGAAATATAAGGATTAATCAGTATGGATTATTATGATTTTGGAAAAAGAAAGGAGGTATGGTATGAAGACAGATACAATCGCAGCAATCGCTACCGGCTTAAGTAATGCGGGAATCAGCATCATTCGTATTAGTGGAAAGGAAGCTTTTGAGATCATTGATAAAGTTTATCAATCCCGTACAGGAAAGAAAGTTCTGTCAAAGGAATCAAGCCATACACTCCATTACGGATATATTACAGATGAAGGAGAAATCATTGATGAGGTAATGGTTGCGGTGATGCATGCTCCTGCAACCTATACCAGGGAAGATACCGTTGAAATAGATTGCCATGGAGGTATTGTCGTAACCAGAAGGATACTGGAAACCGTATTAAAATGCGGTGCACGACTGGCTGATCCAGGAGAGTTTACAAAACGGGCTTTCTTAAACGGAAGAATCGATTTATCACAGGCAGAAGCTGTAAGTGATGTCATTTCGGCAAAGAATGAACTTGCACTTAAGAATTCACTAAACCAGCTGAGAGGGAATGTCAGAAAGCTGATCATAGAGCTAAGAGAGAAGGTTCTCAGAGATATTGCCTTTATCGAAGCAGCACTGGATGATCCGGAGCATATCAGTCTGGAGGGTTTTGATCTTACACTTTGGCAGCATCTGAAGGAGGAGACAGAACAGATCGATCAGCTGATCAAGGAATCAAGAAACGGTAAGATCATAAAGGAAGGAATTAAAACCGTCATCGTAGGAAAGCCGAATGCCGGTAAATCAAGTCTGTTGAATTCCCTGGTAGGAGAAGAACGGGCTATCGTTACTGAAATAGCAGGAACAACCAGAGATACCCTGGAAGAGACCATTAATTTAAGCGGTATCTTATTAAATGTCATAGACACGGCAGGGATCAGAGCAACGAAGGATGTGATTGAGAAAATAGGTGTAGAAAAAGCCATCCGACTTGCAGCGGATGCGGATCTGATAATCTATGTTCTTGACTCTTCTACGGAGTTGGATGACAATGATGAAGATATCTTTCGAATGATAAAGGATAAGAAAGCAATTCTCTTGTTAAATAAGTCGGATTTGGAACAACGGATCACTGTTGAACAGATCAAACAATTAACCTTTCATCCTGTAATCAACGTCTCTGTAAAGGAAAATATCGGTTTATCGGAATTGGAAAAGACGATCAAGGACCTGTTTTTCGGTGGAGAATTATCCTTTCAGGAGGATATTTATATTACAAATGAAAGACATAGAGAAGCATTGATCTCCGCGAGGGAAAGCCTTATGCTGGTACAGCAAAGTCTGGATGCCGGAATGCCTGAGGATTTTTACTCCATCGATCTGATGAATGCTTATGAAGTACTTGGTAAAATTATCGGTGAAAATGTAGAGGAAGACCTTGTGAATATGATTTTTAAGGAATTCTGCATGGGCAAATAGAAGGGGGAAGCTTATGTCAACTATATATGAAAGCTATGACGTTGTCGTAGTGGGGGCAGGGCATGCCGGCTGTGAGGCTGCCCTGGCTTGTGCAAGATTATCCTTAAGGACCCTGCTGTTTACCATCAGTATGGACAGCATTGCGATGATGCCTTGTAATCCGAATATCGGCGGTACCTCGAAGGGCCACCTGGTTAGAGAAATAGATGCATTAGGCGGAGAGATGGGAAAGAATATTGATAAGACCTATATTCAATCCAAGATGTTGAATCTTTCAAAAGGGCCGGCAGTTCATTCCCTCCGGGCACAGGCTGATAAACAGGAGTACTCCAGGTCTATGAGAAGGATTTTAGAGAATACGGAAAACCTTACCTTAAAGCAAGCAGAAGTAGCCGAGCTGCTTACAGAAAATAATGCAATAACGGGAGTCAAGACCTTTTCCGGTGCAATCTATCCCTGCAAAGCAGTTGTATTATGTACCGGTACTTATCTGAATGCCAGATGCATCTATGGGGAGACAGTCAATATGACCGGACCGAATGGTTTGCAGGCAGCTACCCATCTGACAGATTCTTTGAAGGCAATCGGGATTGAGATGTACCGGTTTAAGACAGGTACCCCGGCAAGAATCGATGCAAGGACCATAGATTTCTCCAAGATGGAGGAACAATTCGGGGATGATAAAGTAATTCCCTTCTCCTTTACTACTAAGCGGGAGGATTTAAATAAAGAGCAGATTTCCTGTTGGCTGACCTATACCAATGAAAAGACACATGAGATTATTCGAGCTAATATTCACCGCTCTCCTTTATACTGTGGAGACATCAAAGGTACCGGACCACGCTATTGCCCTTCCATCGAGGATAAGGTTGTAAAATTTGCGGACAAGGACAGACACCAGGTATTCATCGAGCCGGAAGGTCTCTATACGAATGAGATGTATATTGCCGGTATGTCAAGTTCCTTGCCGGAGGATGTACAGGTACAGATGTATCGAAGTGTTCCCGGACTTGAAAACGCAAATATCGTAAGAAATGCTTATGCAATTGAATACGACTGCATCAATCCGATGCAGCTGAAGCCGTCCATGGAATTCAAAGCAGTGGAAGGATTATTCAGCGGAGGACAGTTCAACGGAAGTTCAGGCTATGAAGAAGCGGCAGCACAGGGACTAATCGCAGGAATTAATGCAGCAAGAAAGGTACAGAACAGAGAGCCTCTTATTCTTGACCGTTCTGAAGCCTATATCGGAGTGCTGATTGATGATCTCGTGACCAAGGAAACACATGAGCCTTATCGAATGATGACCTCAAGAGCAGAATATCGGCTTTTGCTTCGTCAGGATAATGCTGATCTGAGATTGACAAAGAAAGGGTATGAGATCGGTCTGATTAGTGAAGAAAGATACCAAAACCTTATTCAGAAGGAGAACGAGATTCAAAGTGAAATGCTTCGGCTGGAGCAGACTGTGATTGGAGCATCAAAAGAAGTACAGGAGCTTTTAGAACATTTGGAAAGTTCACCGCTTAACACGGCAGTGACGATGGCAGAGCTAATCCGCAGACCGGAGCTTGATTATGAACTTCTTGAACCAATTGATAAGACACGTCGGTCTTTGGCGGAGGATATCATTGAGCAGGTTACGATTAATATAAAGTATGATGGGTATATCAGACGTCAGCTGCAGCAAATTGAACAGTTTAAGAAGCTGGAGAATCGCAGAATACCGGAAGATATTGATTATTCTGCTGTACCCAGTCTTCGAATTGAGGCAAGGCAGAAGCTTGGTAAGTTTAGACCTATTTCCATCGGACAGGCTTCAAGGATATCAGGGGTATCCCCGGCAGATGTATCTGTTTTACTGGTTTATCTTACGCAATGGAATCATGAGAGAAATAAGAACTAGGAAGGAATGAATTCCTTTATTGATGCACTGGTCTATATAAAAGAGCCAGATGAGATAGAAATCAATTTATTTTGTGTTAATAAACACAAGGAGTGAGGAAGCTATGAAAATGGAAAAATATCCCGAGAGGAAAGAATTTGAAGACAGGCTCAGGAATCTGGGGATCACGCTGACTGAAAGACAATATCAACAGTTTATGGAATATTATGAGCTTCTGATAGAGCGGAACAAAGTAATGAATCTTACAGCGATTACGGAACTAAGTGAGGTTATTACGAAGCACTTTATAGACAGTCTTGCCTTAGTCAAAGCATTTGAGCCGGGTAACGAACGGTTACTGGATCTCGGAACCGGGGCAGGCTTTCCAGGAATTCCTTTAAAAATCGCGTTTCCTGAATTGAATATCGTTCTGCTGGATTCTTTAAAGAAAAGACTCATCTTTCTGGATGAAGTGATTGAAAAATTAGAGCTTAAAAATATATCAACTCTTCATGGTCGGGCTGAAGACTATGGGAAGGATAATAATTATCGTGAGCAATTTGATTACTGTGTTTCACGGGCCGTTGCCAGGCTTTCCTCCCTCTCCGAATATTGTCTTCCCTATGTAAGAAAGGGAGGATTCTTTATTTCCTATAAGTCCGGGAATATGGAAGAAGAGCTGAATTCCTCAAAGAGAGCGATGAAGCTCCTTGGAGCAAAGTTAAAAGAGGTTATTGAATATCAATTACCGAATACGGATATGAATCGAAGCTTAATTGTGATTGAGAAGACGGAACATACTCCAAAGAATTATCCCAGAGCTGCTGGTAAGCCGTCAAAAGAACCGCTGTGAAATATTCGATTTAGAAAGGAAAACCCATGCTAATTCAAGGTAAAATATTATCCTATGGAGCAGATCTTTCAGAAGCTTTCGAAATCAGAAGGCAGGTACTTATAAATGAACTTCAGAAAAATGAGGCAGAAGTATTTGATGATCAGGATTCTTATGCAATGCATGTTATTGTATATGAGCAGGGGAATGGATGCAATCCGGTAGCTACCGGAAGAATTACCTTTGACGGATCTGCCTGTGAGATTGATCAGATCGCTGTCTTGAAGGAATATCGTGAAAAGAAGTACGGTGATTTCACTGTCAGAATGCTGATAAACAAAGCTTTTACATCAGGTATCCATGAAGTAAGTGTAAGAACCCCTATTCATTTAGTAGACTTCTTTCGCAAAATAGGGTTCAATATGAAAAATGAGGAGAACTTAAAAGAATTAAAGAAGGAATGCTCTATGGTTATTCGGGATGGAGACGTTTTAACCTGTTGCAATCAGAAGAAGTAATTTATGGAATATTGCCGGTTCTTTGTGAAAGTACTTTAAAAATATAAAATAATGTTATATGATATTTATGTTACATTGTAAAAATGTCGATATATACTTATATGTTACAGACTTTCATATATTTTTGTATTATCGATTGTTGCCCGGATCTTGAAAGGAAGTTTTGCTATGCATGACAGCAATGGAAACAATAAGAATATGGAAGATAATAAATCGGATAAGAAGGATGTAGGTATTCTGCTAAAGGATATGGCTATAGAACTGGAAGATAAGCTATATTCCATCAAGGTTCAACTAAAGACACAGACGAACCTATTAAAAGAAAAAGAAAGTGAGTTATCCGAAAAGGAAAGAATTAAAATTCATAATCTTGACTTGTTTTCCCCTATCTATAACAAAGCACAGGATGAAAAGGAATTAATCGCCACCATAGAGCAGCTGAAACAAAATATAGAAGAACTCAATCAGGAGCAAGAACTGTTAACAAAAAAAATCAATGGATTAAAAGAAGCTGCCGAATTTATAGAAAAAGCAGATGATAAAGAAGAGCAGGAAGAAAAGGATAAGATATTAGACGGTCGTACACCGTATAATGATAAAGGCTTAAGCATCTTAGAGGCTCAAGAAATTGACCGACAAAGAATAGCCAGAGATTTACATGATTCTACCGTACAAAGTTTAACCAGTTTGGTTCATAAGGCAGAGCTCTGTGTGAAGCTGATCGATATAGATTCTACGAGAGCAAAATTGGAGTTGACCTCCATGTCGAATACCATTAAGGCTGTAATTAATGATATGAGAGGCATTATATATAATCTTAAGCCTATGACCTTAGATGATCTGGGATTGACCATTACGCTGGAAAGATATGCCAGCCGTTTAATGGATATACATAATATCAATGTCATCATTCATTCTAATGAGGAAACAAAGGAAATATTGCCGGTTATTAAAGTGACTTTATTTCGAATTATTCAGGAGGCCTGTAATAATGTAATAAAGCATGCCAATGCGTCTTTGATCACAATAGATATAAATTATGAAGAGCATTACGTTACGGTATCGATCAAGGACAATGGATCCGGCTTTGATATAAATAATTCAAATTCAGATGGGACAAAGCATACATCCAGCTTTGGCCTATCAATAATGAAGGAAAGAATAACTTTGTTATCAGGAAACGTAGATATTAAATCAGAAAAGGGAAAAGGAACAACTGTTACTGTTTCTGCTCCACTAACAATGTACGAGGGGGATAAAAATGAGTAAGCCAGTTAATATTATGATTGCTGACGATCATTCCATGGTAAGAGAAGGTTTAAAACAGTTATTAGAATTAGACGGAGATATTACAGTCATTGCGGAAGCAAGCAACGGACAGCAGTGTATTGAGCTGCTGGATGAAGCAAGAACAGACGTTCTGTTATTAGATATTAATATGCCTCTAATGAACGGCCTGCAGGTACTACAATATATCAGAGAAAACAGAAAGAAAGTTAAAGTATTAATTCTTACTATTCATAATGAAGTTGAATATCTGATGAAGGCTGTAGAAATCGGAGTAGATGGATATGTACTTAAGGATTCAGATTCCTCTGTATTAAAGAAAGCAATCTTTTGTGTAAACAGAGGCGAGTCATTTATTCAACCAGAATTGACTCCAATTTTAAAAGTTAAGATGGAAGAAAAAGAAAATATGACAGATGACGAAGATGCGCTGACAAAGAGAGAGATAGAAGTATTGAAGCTTCTGGCAGAAGGACTATTTAATAAAGAAATTGCATATATGTTAGCAATCAGTGAGAAAACAGTTAAGAACCATGTATCAAATATTTTTAAGAAGATTAATGTATCTGATCGTACACAAGCAGCAGTTTATGCAATTAAAAACAACTTTGTTGATTTGTTATAATATTTTAATATTATTATAGCAAAAGATATATATTTAAGTTTTGTATTATACAATACATACAAGTAATTCAAGGAATGTTTCACGTGAAACATTCCTTTTCTTTTTAACATGAATATGATATTGATTATAATAAGAGTTTTATCTATGTACATTATTATTTAGAATTGAATGGAAGACAATGTGTTTAGTAGAAGGTAATTCGATATTTGTACGGCTTGATGTATAGATATAAATATTGAAATCAATCTATAAATTAACAAATCTTATTTCTATGCGACGATATGGTATCTAAATTAAGAATATGTAGTATATATATCTGTTTTAGATCACTATTAATACAGATAAAATAAAAATGAAATTTTTACTATGTTAACTAATCAACAATAAATGTGTATATCTATAATTATTAATCTATAATGCAGAATCAAAAAAGAACTGTTTCACATGAAACATTGAGTTAATTCTCAAATGTGCTAGTTGAGTATGAAAATTTGTACTCGATGAACTAATAGGATGGGATACAGTCATATGTTATCTATAATTATAAAACAGAAATTCAAGATTAAAAAATAATTGTTCCACGTGAAACAAAGAGCTAGTACTTATATGTATAAGATGAGTTTGGAAATTTGTACTTTGTGAGCTAACAATTACAGTCATATGATATTATTAATTTTAAACAATAGTTCGATATTTTATAGATTATAGTTTCACGTGAAACAATAATCTGGCACTTAAATGTATTAGAAGAGATTGAAAATCTATACTCTGTGTGTTAATGGTTAACTATCATAAGATATCTATGATTATATAACAGTAATTCAAGATACAAATGCTAATTGTTTCACGTGAAACAAAGATCTAATACCGAAATGTATTAGAAGAGAATGAGAATTTAACAGTCGTATGATATCAATAAGACTGTAATTGATAATTCTAAAGATATATGTTTCACGTGAAACATAGTATATGTAATTTCATACTGAATATTTAGATATAAAAAAGCTTGTATAACAGAAGTAGAATAATGACATCTGCAATAAATTGCGAAATGATTTAAAATTGTATAGATATAATAATTGAAAGATGTTATAATAATGCTTATGCTAAGCGTATTAATTAATAGGAAGAGAAGAAATCAATAAGAAGGGTGGAAATGTTATGGCCAGGATAATTGCAATCGCAAACCAGAAAGGTGGGGTCGGAAAGACGACCACTGCAATTAATCTTTCTGCATGTCTAGCTGAAAAGAACAGAAAAATACTTGCGATTGATATCGATCCGCAGGGGAATACTTCGAGTGGTTTGGGTATAGACAAAAACACACTCAAGAATACGATTTATCAAATGATAATTGGTGAATGTACTTTAGAGCAATGCAGAATAAGTACGCCAATTAAAAATCTTGACATTCTTCCTTCTAACGTTAATCTTGCCGGTGCAGAAATAGAGCTTATCGGAGTCAAGGATAGAGAGTACATATTAAAGAAACAGGTTGAACAAATCAGAGACGAATACGATTTTATTATTATAGATTGTCCACCTTCCCTAAATACGCTGACGGTGAATGCTATGACTACGGCAGATACTGTATTAGTTCCGATTCAATGTGAATTTTATGCTTTGGAAGGATTGACCCAGCTAATGCATACAATCAATCTGGTAAAACAGAGATTAAATCCAAAGCTTGAAATGGAAGGCGTAGTCTTTACCATGTTTGATGCCAGAACGAATTTATCCCTTCAGGTTGTAGAAAATGTAAAGAGCAATTTGAAGGAAAATATCTATAAAACGATTATTCCCAGAAACGTAAGACTGGCAGAGGCACCAAGCCATGGATTACCGATTAATTTATATGACTCAAAATCAGCAGGGGCAGACGGTTATCGTCAATTAGCTCAGGAAGTAATCGATAATGATGAAGCAGAAGCTTATGCCAAAAATGAGCCGGGAGAACTAAAATACAGAACCAAAAAGTAATAATATTGTGGTATATGGATGATAAAGGAGGATTTTATGGCTGTAAAAAAGGGATTAGGAAAAGGACTCGATATAATGATTCCAGAAAAAATCATCGAGAATACGGAAGAGAAGCTGGATCATGTTTCACGTGAAACAATGGTACATATCAGTGACATTGAGCCTAATAAATCGCAGCCGAGAAAGAAATTCGATGAAGATGCGCTGCAGGAGCTTGCAGATTCAATTAAGCAATATGGTGTAATCCAGCCATTGATTCTTCAAAAAAGAGGTAAGCTGTATGAGATTATTGCAGGTGAGCGCAGATGGAGAGCGGCAAGATTAGCAGGATTAAAAGAGGTTCCGGCAATTATTAAGGATTACACTCCTCAGGAGATTGTTGAAATCGCATTGATAGAGAATATCCAGAGAGAAGATTTAAACCCGATTGAAGAAGCACAGACCTATCAAAGACTTATTCAGGAGTTTCATTTAAAGCAGGATGAGGTTGCTGAGAGAGTATCAAAGAGCAGAGTAGCAGTAACAAACTCAATGAGGCTTCTTAAACTGGATGAAAGAGTACAGCAGATGATCATTGATGATATGATATCCGGCGGTCACGCCCGTGCATTATTATCACTTGAAGAAGGTGAAAAACAGTATAATACTGCCTGTAAAGTATTTGATGAGAAACTCAGTGTAAGAGAAACAGAAAAGCTTGTAAAACATATTCTTGCAGAAAAGCCTCATAAGGAAGCAGCTGCGGCTAAAGAAGATGATTATATTTACCGCGGACTGGAAGATAAAATCAGAACATTAATCGGAACGAAGGTATCCATACATAATAAAAATAATCATAAGGGTTCCATAGAAATTGAGTATTATTCTAAAGAAGAATTAGAAAGAATTGTCGATTTATTTGAGGGTATGAATCAATAAACTAATTGATCATTATTGATAGAAAGGAAGTCATACCGGTTACAAGGGAGGATATATAAATGAACTTTTTAGATATGATTAATAATTACGCGGAGTACATTTTGACAGGATTAGCAGGGTTATCTATTCTGCTTATCATCTTAGTTATCATATTGTTTGTAAAACAGAGTAAGTTGAACAAAAAATACAAGAAATTTATGTCGGGTGCCAGCGGTGAGAATCTTGAAAGTCAGATTGTTGCCAGGTTTTCAGATATCGATCAATTAAAAGCAAATACAAAGAGCCTCGATGAAGAGCTTAAAAAAGTGAAGGAAAATCTATTGATTACCTATCAGAAGGTAGGAGTTGTCAAGTATGATGCATTTAAGGAAATGGGAGGAAAGCTCAGCTTTGTACTTGCACTGTTGGATAAGAACAACAATGGCATTTTGCTCAATTCGGTACATAGCAGCCGAGAAGGATGTTATACTTATCTGAAAGAGATCATTAAAGGTGAATCTTTCCTGGAATTGTCCGATGACGAAGCAAAAGCTTTAAATCAAGCACTAAGCAGTAGCAACTTTATGGAGTAAGATATCATTATTAAAGTCAGATAGAGAAGCAATCGCCAGGGAGAAATGAAGATTTAGGATAGAGAAAAGTTAGGTAATATGATACTGAATTAACGAAATAATATGAAACGCATCATAAAAAGTGTGTAATAAAAGCGTAAAAAATAAGCGTGGGATCTGTACAGATACCCACGCTTATTTTACTAATTTCTATTAAGTTTTCTATTAATGAATAACTAACCTAAATATGAAATATATTTCACATTATTTCTTCTTAGCAGGAACCTTTCCCTTTCCGTAGAAAGCTAACAGATAGAGGTCTTCCAACTCAGAGATTAAAGGAAGTCTCGGGTTGGCTGTGGTACACTGATCACCGAAGGCAAGGTCAGCAAGAGGGGAAACCTTACTTAAGAAGTCTCTCTCTTCCAGGCCGTATTCCTGTAAGGTTGCAGGAATTCCTAAGTGACGATTAAGCTCTTCCACATCCTTTGCAAGCATTTCTACTGCCTCTGCGTTGTTCTTCGGATTCTTACCAAGCTTCTTCATCAGTTCAAAAATCTTATCTCCTACGATATAGCTTTCATACTTCGGGAAGGAGGTGAACTTGGTAGGACACTCTACTCCGTTATATCGAATTACATGAGGAAGCAGGATTGCATTTGCACAGCCGTGAGGAATATGATACTCACCGCCGAGCTTATGAGCCAGGGAATGATTGATACCAAGGAAGGCATTGGTGAATGCCATACCTGCCATCGTTGAAGCATTATGCATCTTTTCACGGGCTACCGGGCTCTCAGAACCTTTATCATAGGACTCTTTTAAATATTTGAAGACCAGATCAATTGCATGGATTGCAAGCGCATCGGTGTAATCGGAAGCAACTACGGAAATGTAAGCCTCAATTGCATGTGTTAATACGTCCATACCGGTCCATGCGGTAGACTTCTTCGGAACACTCATTACGAAATCCGGGTCGATGATAGCAACATCCGGTGTCAACTCATAGTCAGCGAGCGGATATTTTTTATTCTCATTTTTATCAGAAATAACAGCAAAGGAGGTAACCTCGGAGCCTGTTCCTGATGTGGTAGGAATAGCTACAAACTGAGCCTTCTTACCTAAGGTAGGGAACTTATATGCACGCTTACGGATATCCAGGAACTTCAAAGACATGTTCTTAAAGTCCGCGGTCGGATCCTCATAGAATAACCACATACCCTTAGCTGCGTCAATAGCTGATCCGCCACCAAGTGCTATGATTACGTCGGGTTTGAATTTATTCATTTCTTCAACGCCCTTTAAGATTGTTTCGAGGCTGGGATCGGGCTCAACCTGATCAAAAATCTCGCAGTGAACATAATCAGAGCGCTTTCTTAACTGGTAAAGAACCTTACTTACATAACCCAACTGAGTCATGGAAGGGTCCGTTACGATGAAGGCCTTGGAGATGCCGGGCATTTTCGCTAAGTATGCTGTAGAACCGGACTCAAAATAAATTTTACTCGGAACCTTAAACCACTGCATATTAACCCTCCTCTTTGCAACTCGCTTATAATTAACCAGATCCACAGCGGAAACGTTGTGTGTGGTCGAGTTGCCGCCATAGGAGCCGCAGCCTAAGGTGAGGGACGGCATATTCGTGTTATATAAGTCACCGATTGCACCGTGGGTAGAAGGGGAATTCACCAGGATACGTCCGGTTCTCATTCTTGCAGAGAAGGTCTTAATGACTTTATCATCTGAAGAATGAAGTACAGAGGAATGGCCGAGACCGCCGAGTTCAATCATCTTCTCACAAAGCTGATAGCCATTCTCTAAATCCTTAGCCTTGATAACTGCAAGGACAGGGGATAATTTCTCTTTGGAAAGCGGATATTCCGGTCCGACACCTTCCAGCTCGGTACATAAGATTTTGGTCTGCGGAGGGATTTTAATTCCGGCCAGTGCGGCGATTGCTACAGGGGACTGACCCACGATGGCGGGATTTACAGCACCTGTCTGTGTATTGATTACAACCGGTTCCAACAATTTAATCTCTTCCTTAGTTGCAAAGTAGCAGCCGGCTTTCCTCATTAACTCGATTACCTCATCATAAACAGGTGCTTCTATGATAGCAGCCTGCTCTGATGCGCAGATCATACCGTTGTCAAAGGATTTTGATAATACCAGGTCATTGACCGCACGCTTTAGGTTTGCAGTCTTTTCGATAAAGCAGGGAACATTTCCGGGACCTACGCCGAGAGCGGGCTTTCCGCAGGAGTAAGCTTGCTTTACCATACCGGAACCTCCGGTAGCGAGGATCATGGATACATTGGGATGATTCATTAATTCTCTGGTAGCGTCAATGGAAGGATATTCGATCCATTGAATACAGTTCTTCGGAGCACCTGCCTTAATGGCTGCTTCGTAAAGGGTCTTCGCAGCTTCTCTCGAGCACTGCTGTGAGCTGGGATGAAAACCAAAGATGATCGGGTTTCTTGTTTTAATACAGGTTAAGCATTTGAACATTGTGGTGGAGGTGGGATTGGTAA
This sequence comes from Bacillota bacterium, assembly GCA_023414985.1. Classification (GTDB taxonomy): domain Bacteria; phylum Bacillota; class Clostridia; order Lachnospirales; family Lachnospiraceae; genus Mobilitalea. The sequence continues at coordinate 29,239 of JAEZLY010000318.1, forward strand.
CCGGAGTTACACCTGCTACAACGCCAACAGGCTCTGCCACGATCATGTAATCCTCTTCCTCATTATCCTCGATGATACCAACAGTTTTCTGATATTTAATGGAGTGCCATACGTATTCAGTAGCAAAAATGTTCTTTGTAATCTTGTCTTCGTAGATACCTCTTCCGGTCTCTTCAACAGCCATTTTAGCCAGGACCTGTTGTTTAGCAAGACCTGCAAGTGCCATCTCATGAACTATATTGTCTACTGTTTCCTGATCTAAAGATAAGAAATCATTTAAAGCAACAAGTGCGTTTTTTACTAATTGGTCAACATGCTCTTTCGGTGTAGGTTGCTGTATTTCTTTCGACATATACATCCTCCTTCTGATTGTTAAAAATTTAACATTTGGTTTATGAGTAGAATATAGCAAAAAAAAATCTATTTGTAAATAGGTTTGTTAAATAAATAACAATCAAAAAATATACCAATAATGATTAAAAAGTATAAATAATATACAATAACCTTAATTATATGTCAATATGACCTGAAAAATGCACAATTAATCTAAAAAGAAGGTATTTTTTTTGTGCGTTTCGCCGTTCCTAAAGAAAAAGAGAGAATCTACCTATATATGATTGTTATAATATGTATTATAATAAGAATGAATATGATGTAAAATACATTATTAACTGGAGTCTGAAACAAAGGATTATGAAAGGTGAGAAAAATGAGAATTGTCTCATTAGATTCTATCAAGGGGAATGAGCTGCTGGCCAAGGATGTATATTCGGGAAACGACGCATTTCTGATGCCGGCAGGAGCTGTTGTTAAGAAGGAATATGTGAGAAGGCTGCAAGACTTAAATGTTGAATACATATATATAGAAGATGATATAGCAGAGGGAATCAACCTGACCAATAATCTTGAATTTCAGATACAGGAGCAATGTCAGGATGCAGTCAGGGATATTTTACAGAAATATTCCTACCAGAATGATAATGAACTGGAGCAGATTAAAAATGTTGCAGACGAAATCATCCGTAATGTTCTGGAGGACCCGGGGGTAATCTTTAATCTGTCTACGATCAGACAGAAGAGCAGCAGCACGTATTCTCATTCGTTGAACGTCTGTGCGCTTGCTGTATTGCTGGCCGTTAAGCTGAAGCTTCCGAAGGGAAAAATCAGAGACATCGCGATTGGCTGTCTCCTTCACGATATAGGAGTTACCTATATTAAAAGCGAACTTTTGGATGCATCTCTGGAAGATAATACGGAAAACGTATTAAAAGAGCTGAAAAAGCATATCATATATGGATACTCTGCTGTAGAGAAGATGGATTGGCTTTCTGCTACAGCAAAGGATATCATTATCAGCCATCACGAACGGCTGGACGGATCGGGATATCCCTTCCATGTGAAAGAGAGCAGAATTAAGATAGGAAGCAGAATAGCCGCGGTTTGCGATGAATTTGACAGCCGTGTTTACGGGAACTTCATGAAGAAAATGAAAGTACATGATGCAATAGACTATATCGTAAGTCAGGCAGGAGTGCTATTTGACTTCCGGGTGGTCAAAGCTTTTGTGGATTCTGTTGCGGCATATCCTACGGGATCTTTAGTCAGAACAAACGAAGGAGAGACAGCGATTGTTCTGAGGCAGAATCCTCAGTGCCCGACTAGACCGGTGCTTCGTATTATTGAAGATAGTAATGGAAATAAACCGAATCAATGGATAGAAAAGAATCTGGTGACAGAACTGACTTTATTTATTACAGATTCAATCTGACCTCTTGTGGATTACTCTCTCCGGCTGTGGATGAGTGATCGGAAATAGAGCAAACGGGTGGATATAGTACGTACTTGCACATTCAATTAAAATATGTTATAAATAATTATTACACATGACAGGATAAAGCCATCAGCTTTTAAGGCATTATCCGTTATTGAAGTGAAGGGTACCATTGTTTTCACTTATATTGCCGTGAAAGGCAAATCGGAGGTTATATGCACAGCTATTTAAGAGCGATCGGTTTCAGTAATATTAATAATAGAATGGAATTAGATCGATTGTTAGAGATGATTACAGATAGCTCTATCAAAAAACGTACCGTTCAGTTGGGGAGTTCCAACAGCCTGACTGAAATGAATATGGAATTTGGCGAAGGAATGGGAATAACGGTTCGTGGAGAGACGGACGAGAACAATAAATTTCATATGGATCATTATTATCCATATCTTCTCGGGCAGACAGTCAGTACCCGGGAAGAGGTGGGAATTAATAAACGTGTAGATTCGGAAGCGTATACGGGTATGTGTGACGATTTTCGTCTTGGTGTATCCCTGATCTTTTATTTACAGAATGTCATCGAATTTCTGGAGAAGAAGAATCAGAATATGCCGATGGGAACTTCCTTTCCGATTACGCTGGCTGCTCTTTCCCTGGAAGGAAGGATACTTCTTCCGATTGAGATGGATGAGGTCCAGGTTCGGAATATCAGCGCGGAGACAAAATACCGCAACAACCTGATCGCCGAAGCAAAGAAAGGCAACCAGGATGCCATTGACAGTCTGACGATCGATGATATTGATACTTATGCCATGATTTCAAAAAGAGCCAAGAAGGAAGATATTTATTCTATCGTTGACACTTCCTTTATCCCATTTGGCTCCGAATCGGACAATTACAGCGTCATAGCGACGATTACCGACTGTAATCTGATTGAAAATACACTTACGAAGGAAGAAGTCTATGATATGCAGTTGGTCTGCAATGACATTTCCTTCCGTATATGTATCAATCAAAAGGATCTACTGGGCGAGCCCATGGTAGGCAGACGTTTTAAGGGGAATATCTGGATGCAGGGAAGTATCGGTTTCTCAGAACAGACAAGAGATTAAGAAAGGATACCGGATTATTCAACCGAAGAGCTTAGCCGATTGGATAATCCGGTTTGTCAAATAATAAGCAGACATCGAAAGAGAATAAGTTATTGACTTAGCAGGCAGGAAATAGTAGAATAATTACGTTGCGAAAATTGTGCCCTCATAGTTAAATGGATATAACAAGCCCCTCCTAAGGGCTAGTTGCAGGTTCGATTCCTGCTGGGGGTGTTGCTGAAAGCTTGGAAACAGGCTTTCAGCTTTTTTATGCCGTTTTACATAGATTTTACATAAACTATACATAATCATGATATCCCCATAACATAAAAGATGATATTTTTAAAATGTAAAGTGAGGATAAAAAATAGTTAAGGAGCGAAATTGATGAAGAGGTTCAGAAAAGAATGGTTTATTCTTTTAACAATAAGTATTCTAATGACCGGAATACTGACCGCTTGCAGCAACAAAGGGGATAGTACGAAGGATTCCGGTACACCCGCAACTACCACAGCACCCGGTTCCGGTACTAATAATGATAAAAGCGGTTCCATCACCATGGCAGGTTCTACTTCTATGGAGAAGCTGGCAAATGTAGCGATTGAGGCTTTTATGACTAAGTATCCGAATGTCAATGTAACGGCACAGTTCATCGGTTCCTCCGCGGGAATAGAAGCGGTTCTTGCCGGCACAGTAGATATTGGCAATGCTTCGAGAGATTTAAAGGACAGTGAAATCAGTTCCGGTGCGGTGCAGAATGTTGTTGCGCTTGATGGAATAGCAGTCATTTTAGATAAATCCAATACGGTAACAAATGTAACCAAGGACCAGTTAATTCAGATTTATACCGGTCAGATCAATAACTGGAAGGAGGTCGGTGGAGCTAACCAGCCCATCGTAGTAATCGGAAGGGAATCCGGTTCCGGAACCAGAGGAGCCTTTGAAGAGCTTCTTGGTATTGCAGATCAGTGTAAATATGCAAATGAAATTAACAGCACCGGTGGTGTTATGGCAAAGGTAGCCTCCACGCCGGGTGCAATCGGGTATGTTTCTCTGGATGTCGTAGATGATACGGTTGTGACTTCAAAGGTTGACGGAGTTGCACCGACTGAGGAAACCATTAAAGCCGGAGATTATCTGTTAAGCCGTCCCTTCGTTATGGCTACAAAGGGTGAGATTTCTGCTCAGAATAAAGTGGTTCAGACCTTCTTTGAGTATCTGAAGTCTGAGGAAGGAAAACAGTTGATCGAGAGCGTTGGGCTGATCACAGTAGATTAACATCAGGATAATGCATTATCAAAAGGAGTATATTATGAGTGAAGGAAGCTTTTCCATTTTAGGAAGTTACCATACGAAGAAAACGGTAGAGAGAATTGCAGCAGTGGTATTTACCTTATGTGCATTCTTTGCAGTACTTGCGGTTTTCTCCATAACAATCTATATGATTATCAGCGGAACGCCGGCAATCTTTGAAGTCGGTCTGAAGGATATCCTCTTCGGTACAGTCTGGATGCCGAACGCTGCGGAACCGAAATTCGGTATTCTTTATGTCATCCTGACCTCCATCGTAGGTACAACGATGGCGATTGTCATAGGAGTTCCGATCGGCTTGATGACCGCCATCTTTCTGGCTGAAACGGCACCGAAGCCCTTGGCTAAGGTTGTAAGACCAGCAGTTGAGCTACTCGCAGGTATTCCCTCTGTTATTTACGGATTATTAGGTATCTTAATACTTAATCCGGTCATCTATAAATTAGAGATGGCAGTATATAAAAACTCACCGGATCATCAGTTTACCGGCGGTTCCAATCTGATTTCCGCAGTATTAGTATTGGCAATCATGATCCTCCCTACAGTAATCAACATCAGCGAGACCTCCTTAAGAACTGTTCCGGTTCATTATAAACAGGCATCCCTGGCGATGGGTGCAACCCATATACAGACGATATTCAAGGTGATCTTACCTTCCGCCAAATCGGGCATTATGACCGCTGTCGTATTAGGTGTGGGAAGAGCGATCGGTGAAGCTATGGCAATCAGTCTGGTAGCCGGTAATGGCGCAAATCTTCCACTACCCTTCAACTCCGTTCGTTTCCTGACCACAGCGGTGGTAAGCGAAATGTCCTATGCTGCCGATACGCATAAGAGAGTGCTTTTTACCATCGGTTTAGTACTGTTTGCCTTTATTATGCTGATTAATCTGTTGTTAAACAAGGTAATGAAGGGAGGTAAGAAAGATGCCGACAGCTAGAAGTATTTTTAATAAAAGACACAGACCTTTGGATGCAGCAGCACATGTCCTGATCTATCTTTGTTCTTCCATATCAATATTGCTGCTTGCGGGAATTGTCGGTTACGTGGCTTACCGAGGGGTCTCGGCGATAAACCTTTCTTTCCTTACAACAGTTCCGAGTGCAATTAAGGGAACCTTCGGAATTGCCGGAAATATTGTGAATACGTTATATATTATCATGATAACCCTGCTGATTGCCGTACCCTTTGGTGTCGGTGCCGCGATTTACTTGAACGAATATGCTAAGCCAGGTAGAATTGTCAGACTAATCGAATTTACAACAGAGACCTTGGCCGGGCTACCATCCATTACCTTCGGATTATTCGGTTATGTATTCTTCGGGATTGCATTGAAATTAGGATACTCAATCCTGACCGGTGCGTTGACGCTCTCCCTGATGGTGCTTCCGCTGATTACCAGAAATACGCAGGAAGCCTTGAAGACTGTTCCCGCGGGTTACAGAAGCGGTGCCTTAGGAATCGGTGCCACGAAATGGTACATGATCAGAACCATCTTACTTCCCTCTGCAATTCCCGGAATTATCACCGGTATCATCCTTTCCATTGGCCGTATCGTGGGAGAATCAGCAGCATTATTATTTACGGCAGGCAGCGGATTTTTGCTTCCGAAGCTCGGGCAATACGGGGAAGGACTTTTTCAAAAGGTTATGCAGCCGGGCGGAACGTTAACGATCCAATTATTCCTGAGTATGGAAAATGCAAAGTATGAGGAAGCATTCGGAATAGCCTTGGTCCTGCTGGTGATCGTATTCGGTATCAATATGCTGACGAAATATCTCTCGAATAAATTCAATGTAAACAGACTGTAAGAGAAGATGGAGGATATATGTTGAAGGATAAGATAGTTACAAATAAATTAAATCTATACTATGGTACAAACCATGCGTTGAAGGATGTGGATATGAACATCAAGGAAAAATCCATTACAGCCTTCATAGGACCGTCCGGCTGTGGTAAATCAACCTTTCTTAAGACACTGAACCGGATGAATGATCTGGTCCCAGGGGTAACCATTGACGGTACGGTATTACTTGACGGAGAAAATATCTATGACGCCAGAGTCGATACTACCCTGCTCCGTAAAAAGATCGGTATGGTATTCCAACAACCCAATCCGTTTCCGATGTCAATCTATGATAATATTGCTTATGGACCAAGAATCCATGGAATAAAGTCTAAATCAAAGCTGGATGAAATCGTGGAAGAAAGCTTAAAGGGGGCTGCCCTGTTTGATGAAGTAAAAGACAGACTGAAGAAATCCGCGCTTGGTTTGTCAGGTGGTCAGCAGCAGAGACTTTGTATCGCGCGTGCACTTGCAGTAGAACCGGAGGTTATCCTGATGGATGAACCCACCTCTGCACTGGATCCGATCTCTACCTTAAAGATTGAAGATCTGATGAGTGAATTAAAGGAGAAATATACCGTTGCAATCGTGACTCACAACATGCAGCAGGCAGCCAGAATATCCGACTATACGGCATTCTTTCTGGTTGGTGAAGTGGTTGAGTTTGCTGCTACAGATACACTCTTTACCAGACCTACGGATAAGAGAACAGAGGATTATATCACAGGGCGTTTCGGTTGATGCCAGGTTTGACATAAACTGGTATATAAACTATAATAAAAATGAATAGGAGGATTATTATGACCGCCAGATTAAGTTTTGAACATGAATTACAAATACTAAAAGAGAATTTAGTTGAGATGGGACAGCTCATAGAAAATGCAATAGAGAAGACCTTAAAAGCCTTCGAAATTCAGGACGAAGCACTTGCCAATGAAATCATCGAGGGTGACAGAAATGTCAATGACATGGAAAAAACAATTGAGGCAAGATGCCTTTCCTTGATTTTAAAGCAGCAGCCTGTTGCCAGGGACTTAAGAATTGTTACCACAGCACTTAAGGTTGTAACTGATATGGAGAGAATCGGAGATCATGCAGCAGATATTGCAGAGCTGATTATCCGTGAAAAAAGAGATCCTGTATATAATCTTGTGAAGCATATACCTGAGATGGGCAAGGTTGCCAAAGAGATGGTACATGATTCAGTACATGCCTTCACCACGGTCAATGTCGAAGATGCCAGAGAGACCATGAAGCGGGATGACATCGTAGACGATCTTTTTGATAAAGTGAAGGAAGAGGTTGCTTCTCTGCTGCACTCCTCCAACGAACATGTGGATCAGTGCGTTGACATCCTGATGATTGCCAAGTATTTTGAGCGAATTGGAGATCATGCGGTGAATATCTGTGAATGGACAGAATTCCATGAGACCGGTTCCGTGAATAATATCCGTATTCTGTAAATGTGATCATTTGAAAGGTATGGGGATAGGTATGGAAAGAATCTATGTGATCGAGGATGATGAGAATATCAGGGAATTGCTGAGAATAGCACTGGAAGGCTTCGGATATCAGATTAGGGCATACGAAGCCGCAGAGCCGGCTCTTTCCGATATGAAAAATGAAAAACCCGATCTGGCAATCTTTGATCTGATGCTTCCCGGTATGGATGGGTTGTCCGCAATCCGTATCTTAAGACAGGATATACAGTTAAAAACGGTGCCTATTATCTGTCTGACAGCGAAGGATAAGGAACTGGATAAGGTCATGGGATTGGATGTCGGAGCGGATGATTATATCACGAAGCCCTTCGGGGTTCTGGAACTGGCTGCGCGAATTCGCTCTCTGCTGCGCAGAGCCAGAAATGAAGATTCGGAAGATGTTATTGTAATAGATACACTTAAGGTAAATCCTCAGACAAGAGAAGTAACGAATCAGGGTGTACCAATTGAACTTACCTATAAGGAATATGAGCTTCTTCTTTATCTGTTGGAGCATGATACCAGAGTGGTCAGCAGGGATGAGCTGCTGAATAAAATCTGGGGTTATGAATATGACGGAGAATCAAGGACGCTGGATATTCATATCAGGACCTTACGGCAGAAGCTCGGAAGGATCGGAACGGACCGGATTAAGACAGTAAGAAGTGTCGGCTATCGTTTCTCCAAATCCGGGGATTAGGAGAATACGGCAGAAAGCAGGGATAAAATAGCGTGAAACGGGCGGTATTTCAACGTTTTATATTGATCATAGCACTGGCGCTTATATTAAGCGGCAGTATTTTTGCTGCGACTATCAGCCGGATTATTCTGGACCGGGCAGAGGAAAACATGCTTTACTCCGTAAGAATTGCGGATCATGGAATGGATTATTCCGGAGACATAAAAGGCCAGGTCGACGGCATGAAGGAAGTCAAGGGAAATGAAGATACCCGTTTTACTGTGATTGACCTGGATGGAAATGTCCTTGCTGATAGTGATGTAGCGGATAATAAGAGTATGGAGAATCACAGTAACAGAGAGGAATTCCGGGAAGCGATCCGGAAAGGAGTGGGCTATGCCATCCGTAAATCGGATACCCTGCATATGCCCATGCTTTATGTTGCCAGCCTTTCTGCCAATGGAGAGTATATTCTTAGAATGGCAGTTCCTTTTTCGGGAGTAGAAGAATATGCCGGTTATCTGATTCCTGCAATTCTGGTAAGCATCGGGGTAGCATTGCTGATATCTGTGATTATAGCCAATAGCTTTGCCGGGTCTGTAACACGGCCGCTGAATGAAATTGCGGAAGAGCTGATGAAGCTTACGGGAAAGAATCCGGAGTTTCATTTTAAAACCTATAAATATGAAGAGATGAATGTCATTGCAGACAGTACGATGAAGATGGCGAAGGCTGTCAAGGAATCCATCGACCGCATTGAATTCGAGCGGATGGTCAGGCAGGAATTCTTCTCCAATGCCTCCCATGAGCTTAAGACACCTCTTACCTCCGTTCGTGGCTATCTGGAGCTTCTGGAAAATGATATGGTTGCGAATGAGGATATGAAAAAGGATTTCCTTGCAAGAATCAAAAAAGAGACGGAAAACATGACAAATCTGATTAATGATATCCTGATGATTTCGCGCCTGGAGACGAAGGAAGCGGAGGTTATCTTAAGTGAAGTAAGGCTTGCGCCGTTGGTGAAGGAGGTCTGTTCCTCCTTGGAGCCGCTGGCGAGGGAGTATAAGATAAACGTAGCTATCGATTGTCGACCGATCACTATGATTGCCAATATCCAGCAGCTACGGGAGTTGTTCAGCAATCTGATTACGAATGCGATCAAGTATAATAAGCCGGAAGGAAAGGTTTGGGTTACTGTTACAACAGAAGCAGATGAGATTGTTATCATCGTGAAGGATACCGGTGTAGGAATTCCGGAGGATGCAAAACAGAGAATTTTTGAGCGCTTTTTCCGGGTTGATAAAGGAAGAAGCAAGAAGGTGGGAGGAACCGGTCTGGGTCTTTCTATTGTGAAGCATATCGTGAATTATTATAACGGGTCCATTGAAGTGGAAAGTAAGATCGGAGAGGGAACCAAATTCACGGTTCATCTGCCCAAGAAACAAAAAACGTAAATCATAAATGCAGAATGATTGAAACAATATCTGCAATTCTATATTTTTTATTAAAAAAGTAAACATTCTTTCGCAGAATGCCGATATAAAGTTAAAGTTATGATTAAGATTCGCAGCTTCAGCGAAGAAGGGGACAGATTGAATATGAAGAAAATCCTGAATAGTTCTTTTTTTGGTATATGCTTTTTGGCATCGTTATTGACAGAGGCATATCTTATTCACGTTGACACGGGTAATTTGTTCAGTGTAGCAGGAATAGGCATTGTAGTACTCATCACCGGATATCTGCTGATGGATGCGATACGAAGCGGCATAAATAAAAGGTTTGAGGATGCAAAATTCTATCTGGACCGGATCTATAAGGAAGAAGCAGAGAAAAGCAGCGAACGGTTTGTGGAAGAAAGCAATATACATAAGGCAACTTATACTGCTATTAAGAAGAACTCCACTGTTCTGTCACAGCAGTCTGAGGAGCTTCAAGAGCGCCTGGAAGCATTGGAAAATAACCTGACCAGAGCTTTTACCGCTATCACTGAGCTTCAGAAGAAAGCGATGGAAGGCCAAAGAAATGCATTGAATTTTGAAATCAATTACAATAAAGAAAATACGAAACAGTTAATCCATGCGATCCGGGAGGAAGATAACCAATCGGAGGTTAAGGAGCTTTTGACTAAGCTGGTTGTCAGTATGGAGAAAAATAACGTGCTTCTGGAAAATCAGTTGGACAGTATCAGGAGTATGACTGTTGCTGTACCGTCTGTTGAAACAGATAACAAGGGTAAGACAGCTTCGGAGGTCGTTGAGATTGATTGGAATGATATTGCCGAACAAGAAGCAGGGAGCGTAACAGCAACAGAATGGGATGGAGACAACGAGGAACCGGTGGTCGATAATCTTACCGAGACCGGCTGGGATGTGGATGCGGAATTGATGCTTGGAAATATTACGGATGGCTGGGAGGACAGCGTAGTTGAGGCTCCCCTAAGCAATACTGAATTAGCCGGCGAAGAAGACTCCTTTATGGAAGAAGCCGCTGCCGCTATGGAAGAAACAGCCACAGAGGAAACGGAAGACAGCTGGTCGGATATCGGCATGGATCTGAATAATCTGATTGGCAGCTGGGATACCGAAGAAAATGCCCCGGAAGCAGAAGCTCCCACAGAAGCGGAGCCAGAGCCCGAGGCAGTTCAAGTTGCTGAAGAAGTAATTCATTCCTCCGAGGCGGAGAGTCCGGAACCGGTGAAACCTTCGATTACACCACTTTATTCCGATCCGAATAAGAATCTGTCAGCCGATGAAATAGCTAAATTGTTTGCATCATTCGGTCAATAAATTATAGATCTAAAAAATCATCGTCCTGATAGGATTTACGGCGTGCCTTTTTCTTATAATAAGCACTTCTCCTTTTTAAGCGGGGGCGTTCCACCAGGACAAAGTACAAGATCACGATAATAACAAATAATCCTATAATACCACCAAGAATGATGGGCCTTAAGTTACCTCCTGATTTTTCGGGAGCCTTGTCCGACGGTGTACTCGTAGGGTTATTTTTTGTGCTTTGTTTTTGGGTTAACTGAAGCGGGTCAGTATTTTGATAGAGGATATCTGCACCACCTACATATTTACCGTTATAGGTATAAGAGATCTTTCCGATGGCATTTCCTTTAGAGGTCGGAGTATTCTCTTTATCGGAGGAATAAAAGGTTACGTCCTTCTTGGCATCTGCGAAGGAAGCAGTGTTCGGTAATACCAGATAACCGTCTTCATCGATGGAAAGAGGTGTTTTTGCTTTACTTAACAAAGGGTTATACCTTGTAAACATCGGAGATTCATTCAGTGCCTTCGCATCCTCCAGATCAGCGATCGGGTAAATGGAGAAATTATCGAAAGCATAATCAAATAGCTCCGCGGTATCGTTATATTGATGAGCAGTCGAATCGTCCTTCATAATGACACAGATCAATTCCAAATCACCGCGCTTTGCTACAGATACCAGGGTGAACTTTGAATTAGTGGTGTAGCCTGTCTTGCCACCGATACAATCATCATATCTGTAATCCTGGCGAAGAACGAATTTATGGTGATTTCTTAAATACCTGGTCTCTGATTGGAGA
>JAEZLY010000003.1 GCA_023414985.1 Bacillota bacterium
GGGATATTCAGGATGTTCTTTATAAGGATAAAATTTCTAATTCCGTATCCGATGAACAATCCTACTGAACAGATTGCAAACCCAAGTACCGTAAGGAGCGTCAGAACAGCTAAGAAATTCATCTTCACCGGCAGCTTCAGAATCAGCACCGTAAAGAGCAGGACTACCAGATTACAGATGCCTAAGATGATCGTACAGGACAGAAGTCTTGACAGGACAAGCTGAAATCTTGTAATCGGAGTAAAGAGAAACCTCAGGGCAGTTTGTCGATAGGCCTCCTCCTTCGCTGCATAAGCAGCAGTGATAATGGAAAGTGCGATGCAAAAGGGAAGGGTCACTATGCCGTAATACTGGTAGCCGGTAAACCCATTTCCGTAGCTTTCCGAAGAAAGATATCCGAGAATCAGGATTAGAACCAACGGAAAGATGATATTATAGCCGATGAAGAAGCCATCCCTGGATCTTCTTCTGAAATCCTGTCCCAGCAGGCAAATGAATGTATTCATCTTATTCCTCCCCATCCCGCAGCTCTGACCCTGTAAGCATCAGAAAGATTTCCTCCAGGGTCTGACAATACTGCGATCTATATTTTTGCTTGAAGGCTTCCTTTTCCATATCCTCCAGCAGCTTTCCGTGATCCATGAGAATGATCCGGTTGCAGATGGCTTCAATCTCCTCCATATAATGGGATACATAGATTACTGCAGTCCCTCTGCTGTTCAGTGTTTTGACAGCCTCCAGGATGTGATTTCTGGACTGGGGGTCTATGCCTACAGTCGGCTCATCCATGATCAGCAGCTTCGGTGTGTGGGCGATAGAGCAGGCAATATTAAGTCTTCTCTTCATGCCTCCGGAGAACTTGGAGGGCAGCTCAGATCGATGCTCCCACAGACCAACGAATTCCAGAGCTTCTCTGGTACGCTGCTTTAGCTCAGCACCTTTTGGACCATATAAGGAGCAGAAAAACCTGACATTGTCATAAGCACTGATGTCCTCATATACAGCAATCTCCTGAGGAACAACTCCGAGGGAACGTTTGAACTTTCTTAGGTTTTCCTTTGTCCTCCGGTTTCGGAACAGGATTTCCCCCTCCTCTTTATCAACCACATCAATAATCAGCTTAATGGTAGTACTTTTCCCTGCTCCGTTTGGACCGATGAAGCCCACAATCTCTCCTTCCGCGATAGAAAGGCTGAGTTGATCCACAACCTTTTTCTCTCCGTAGCTTTTTGATAAGTTTCTTACTTCTAATATTTCTTCCATGATACTTCCTCCTTTTATTATTATCCAATTTATTTTATTTTATATTTATATACTCAACATTGGATATTACATTGATAATATAGAGTTTGCCAAATTAGCTTGAAGCTTTTTCGACAAACCCTGTTTTTATAATCTGTTTATGCGTTTCTTTACTTTTTCTTTTAATCCGGGTTTTATATTCTCGTTACCTAAGGTTAAAATTTACCGTTTAGAACTTCGATCTTATCCTATACTTCCGCTCCTGTTATTTCTTCTTAATCTGGCTTTCCAGCTCAAAGATAATCTTATTGAGGTTTACGACCGCATTTTCAGGATCCTTCATAATCTCCTCCTTCAGCTTCAGGGTATACTGAAGTCTCTGCTCCTCCTCAGACATGGTATTCTTCTCATCGATCCGATTGAAATCGATGGTCTTGATAATCTGCTCCGTACCGTGACTGTCCTCGATGTATTGCTCAAGATGTTCCAGTAATTCTTCATGCCAACGGATCTGAAAGCCGATATTCTCAATCGTCATCTGAAAACTGAGCTTCGATAATGCGGATATCTCCGCTCCTCCCTTGATGTCGTACCATTTCTCCCAATATTCCTTCTGCTCCTGTAGCTTGGTGATATGACCTGTGATACACTTCTCCAACTCTTCCCGGGATAAAGTACCGAGGATCGGATCCGTATAGAATTTGAAGGAACCGATATTGGCAATCGGAGTATCCAGCACCTCAATCATCTGTCTGTGAAGCTCCTCCCTACCGCTCTCCGTGATCTCATAGATCTTGCGGACTCTGGAGCCGGTGCGCTCCTCCCGAAGGACACGGATATGCTGATCCTTCTCCAGCTTCGTCAGTGCATAATAGATGGACCCGGATAAGATCTTCGTCCACTGCTCAATATTTGATACCTGAAGAAACTTCTGGATTTCATAGCCATGAGTCGGCTTCATATTCAAATAATATAAAATAAATGCACTAATCATCTGTTCTCTCTCCAATAGCAAAGCAATTAATCATTATCCAACGTTGAGTATAGTATATATTCAACGTTGGATAATGTCAATACAAAAATATCTAATTCTGTAAAACTTATGTACCATTTCTTATATCCGCTAATCCCTACTCCAGACTCATTAAAAGCCGGAGCGTCTCCTCCAATTCCTTCTGTCGGAGCTCCTTATTCCCTTCATTCTCACTGTTCATGGTAATTGTCATCTTGTCACCCAGGGTTGCTACTCCGATCAGGCGTTTTGCATTTGCCACGATCGGAGGTACAAATTCCAGGTGGCTGATAGAATATTTGCCATAGGTCTCAGGAATATTCAGCCGGGTCAGATTGGAGATACCTATTCCTCTGGGGTTGCCGTTGTAACGAAACATGTCTGCAAAGATACGGGCGGTACTGTTGCGGTATTCCCCGAACACTTGAAAATATAAAGCATCAATCAGAGTAGGCTCCATAATGCCCATGAACTGATAGACAAAGTATTTTTTCTTTGGCTGCTTCAGCCTCCGAACCAATTCCTCCTGTATTTTCAAGGCATTATCCCAGAAGGAAAGCTGATGATCCGGAGTATATTCGATGGAGATCCCACTGGCATAGTTACCCATGCCTTCATAACCCTCCGGCCTCACATTCACAGCCAGACCTATCTCCTTCTCACAGCCGATTGCCAGGGAAAAGGCTGTCACAAGAGCTGTATTCACTGTAATATTATGCTCTTTGCATAAGCTTCCAAGCTTCCTTAAGTTTTCACCGGATATACTTCCGTTTGCGATATAAGTGGTTCTTTTACTCCAGTATTGCTGGAACATGGCAAGATACTCTTCATAGGAGAAGCACTTCTGCTCCTTTCTCCACTTGCGGTTAAATAATCCAACCATAAGCCTAAGCTGCAGCGAAAGCTTGGATTTCTTCGGGAAATCCTCCCTGGTACAGAGACGGATCGGCAGCCGCTCCATCACACTCTCCGGATGACCTAGGGCTTCCATAATATCACGGATGAGATAGATCATGGCCAGTCCATCACCGGACAGATGATGGGCTACGAGCACCAACTGCAGCTCAGTTTCTTGCGTCAGCAGAAAGAAACGGATCAACTCCCCCTCCTGAAAACGGAATGGAACTTGCTGCTGTTCATAGATAATCTTCTTCCATTCCTCTTTCCCAGAGACAGTTCTCTCCTCTATTCGTATCACGGGCTCTGTTATCTTCTCATAATAGGTCTCTCCGGCTTCGTTCATGATGACCTTGCTGCAGAATATCTCATGTCTGTCCAGCGCCTTTCGAATGGCAGCCCTCATCTCTGCAATCGTTGGTTCTCCCGCAATCGTTACTGCCATTCCGATATGGATTGCCGGGGCATAATAATGCACCCGTTCCGTCAATAAGCTGTGTTTCATCCTACTCCCCCTGTCCATATTTATAATATTCCTTTCCTTCATAACCACTTGGATATTATCATTTCATCCTTCTCTTACAGACACCCTTCAGTCTCCTGGAGTCATTGAGGTGTACGATCTGGTGTCTTGTGATCGGCATTAATATAATTCCTGCAATATTCTTCTTTCCCCAGAAGTCCAGTAACCAGACCGCACCCGGATGAGTAGAGACTCCTCTAACCTCTGCGATTCTTTGAATACCATCCTTAGGTACCTTACGTTTCAGATCTTCCGGCTTTAAGCTTTCTAATATCTCCTTCACACGACAACCGACTGCATTTCGATACTCCCGTAATGCTCCCATATCTACCTCATTACTAAAGGATATTATCTCCTCATCTGTCATCGCATTGCCTGTATCTGTCACCTTAGTATTCAATTGCTTATGCCAGTTCTCGTCCAGCACCTGCTCTCTTTCCGCAATCAGATAATTTGCTGTAAGATCCTCAATTCTTGTGATATGCCAAATATTCCAAGCAATCGTATCATCTTTTATAGTAGGCATCATACGGAACGCCTGATCCTCCAACCCATCCCAAAGCTCATCCATAAAGGTCTGTTCCTTGCCGTGATAGACCTCTTTACAATGAACCAGTGAATGCATATGAAAAAGCAACTCCTTCATTTCATCAAAGTGCTCTACCTTCAAAATCATCTCCCTAAGCTTCCCCTGCATCGGGTTCCAATCAATATTTCCCATAATCCTACTCCTTACCCCTCATTTATAATTTTTAGCTTACATTACTATTACAACTGTATTTGTATATTTTACACAAGTGTCTTCACCATAACCAATGCATTTGATTTTTTACTGCCCCAGCTTAATTGTATTTCATTTTGAGCAATAAACCCTTGTTTTTCCCAAAAGGATACCACATTGCCGATATAATCATTTACAACATCAATTCGTATTGACTGTCTCCCTTGCAGCAGCATTTCTTCCTCAAAATGGTGGTAAGCTTGTGCGCCAATACCATTCCCCTGGAACCTTGTATCCAACATGATTAGTGACAGATATACTGTATCATCGGGCTTATAGTCAATCAAACCAACGGAAGCTTCTGTTTGTGTATCTATAATTATACATGACAGAAATCCCATGGCTTCCATTTCAGCCATTTCTTGCCTTATAAAATTCATATTTATTGACGCTTGTCCTAATTGGTTAATTAAAAACTTTTTATTTGAATTATAAATTCTCACTATGTCAGTAACATCATTTTCAGTAACTTTACGAATACAGTATTGACTCATTATGTACCTCTTTTTATGATAATTTCCTCGTCCTGCTCCTTTGCTGCAGGTGCTGGAGGTTTTTTCTAATTCAGTATATCACAAAGTGATAATCTAATCTACTCTCCCTTCGAGTATCGAATTTCTCATATCGTTATTATGGCAAAGAAAAGCCATAGGACTGTAGCTTCCTATGGCAAATCACAAGTTCGAGTATATGTTTAGCTTACTTCTTTACAATCGGAATCCATACCTCACTGCGATAATCAGCAGCGCTTCCATCTCCATCGCTATACCATTCAATCTCTGCTGTTCCGGCATGCTCATAACCGGAGGACGGGAACCATTCGCTATAGACACGTTTCCATACTGCCTGAATGGCATCTGGCATCGGACCCACACATTCGAACACTACCCAGAGTCCGGCAGATACCTTAAGCTCATCCATCCCCTCCGGGACAACTTTATCTGTGGCACTGGCAATAAAGTAATCGAACTCGGCTTCTCTGAAGTTTGCGCAGATCCCCATCACCCCGCTAGGTTCCTTGTTAGACAGTGCACAAATTTTATCAAAGGAACCATCCTCATATACTTCCTCCCAGATCTTCGGAACACGGGCAAAATTAGCACCGCCTACATTCGTAACAGACTCTTTCCTGCCGACAAACCGCATTGCATGCTTCTCTTCAATTCTATACTTCATCTCTTTTCCTCCTTTTATGGATAATTGAAAGGTAATTCTGGGAAAGGAAGATAACGGCACCCCATGCACTCGAACCATGCTGGGCGCTACCCCGTGAATGTTAATGAATGCCCTGGTGAAGGCTGTCGGAGAATTATAGCCATACTTCAAGGCGATATCAATTATCTTATCCGAACCGTTCAACAGGTCAAAGGCCGCCAGAGTCATCCGCCTCTGTCTGACGTAATCACTGAGTCCCATCCCCGCGATAAAAGAGAACATTCTCTGAAAATGAAAGAGCGAGCAACAGGCAATCTTTGCTGCCTCATTATAGTCAAGCTCCTGATCCAGATTATCCTCGATATAGTCGATGGACGCATTCATATGATCCAACCATTCCATAATATCACCTCCCGATGAAGTAAAGTATATATCATTTCCCTATTGTAAACCTCGCTTTTTCTGTTCTCTTATGAGAGAGTTGAAAAGAGTCCCGGCGAAGCCAATGATAGCTTCAGCCAAGACTCCTATTGTTTTTATATTGAATTACTGTGCGGAACAGATCTGAACCAGCTTAGAGAAGGTGAACAGGTTATAGGTAGCTTCGGAATAGCCGAAGGCATCGCCGATTGCCGCACTATCCATTCCTGCCGCACGTGCAGCATCAATGCCGGCCTTAGCATCTTCAATCACCAGGCAAAGGGAAGGCTCTATCCCAAGGAACTCCGCAGCCTTCTGAAAGACTTCCGGGTGCGGCTTGGACTTTGTGATATTATTTCCATCGGATATTGCATCAAAATAATTGTATAATCCGATTCGTTCCAAAATCAATCTGGCATTCCTGCTGGAGGAACCGATCGCCAGGTATAATCCGCGTTTTCTAAGGTGATCCAGAGTATCCTTAACCTCTTTACTCAAATCGTTTTCTGACATTTGTTTTAATAGCTCTTTATAGATTGCATTCTTCTCCTCGGCGAGCTTTTCCTTTTCTTCCTGAGGCAAAGGATCGCCCTGCCATTTCTCCAGGATGATTTCGAGGCTATCCATACGGCTTACACCACGGAGTCTGTTATTGATCTTCTCGTCAAAATAAACTCCAATCTTGTCTGCCAGCTGCTTCCAAGCCAGATAATGATAATGGTCGGTATGACAGATTACTCCATCCAGGTCAAATATAATTGCTTTATATTTCATCCTTATTCACCTTTCTATCCTATGATATCAAGTCCATAATATCACGTCCCGGTTCATTCGACAAGATTACGTTAGCATTTTATACATAATTTATCTTTTAGCTCATAGGTTTCCCCATAAACTCGGAGCTGCTTCGCAGTTCCCTTGATCAATGTAAAGGTACTTTCCTTATCCCTGACTTCCACCTTGATCTGACTGTCCTCATAGTTGATCCGGAAGCAGTATTCCTCCCAGCAATCCGGCTTGACAGGTGCGAGATAAATTCCGCTTTCCTTGATCCTGAGCCCTGCAAAGCCATAGACGATGGCCATAAAGGTTCCGCCCATATTGGCGGTATGGATACCGTCCTTGGTATTCTTGTGTGTATTGAACAGATCAAGCTTGGCGGAATCCCCAAAGTATTCATAAGCCTTATCCACCTGCCCGAGTTTCGATGCCACGATACTGAAGATACAGGTCGACAAAGAGGAATCATGTGTGGTGACCTTCTCATAGTACGCAAAGGATTTGTGTATAGTCTCCAAGTCTTGAGCATCCTCATAGATAAAATGGGCCAATACCGTGTCCGCCTGCTTGCATACCTGGTGACGGTACAAATGGAGCGGATGATAATGCAGCAATAAGGGAAACTCGTCCTTTGACGTATTTTCTAAATCCCAGACCCTTTTCTCCAGGAAGGAGTCATCCTGAGGATTAATTCCCAATTCTTCATCATAGGGAAGATACATCGCTTCTGCTGCCTT